>JAFDZJ010000454.1 GCA_018266965.1 Bacteroidota bacterium | reverse complement strand
AGATTTTGCCAACTTCCATTGTAAAACATCACCTTGGCACTTGTTGGAGTACTTGCGTCTAATAATAGTGTTCCCTCTGTTAAATTTGCTCCACTTGGAAGTGTTTTTACATATGGTAAGATAATCCCTTTATTTTGATTAGCTGCAAATTCTAATAAAACAGAGGTTTTCTGAGTTGCAGGGACTGTTCCCACTGCATCTCCGATAATTACTTGTGAGTATCCTAAATTAAATAGTAGTAAGTTTAGGACATAAAATATAGTTTTCATAATTGTGTTGTGTTTTTATAGTTTGTTGAATTGTGTTTTTATGGGCAACCTGGAATGTTAAAACATTTCCAAGCACCATCTGAATAAATTTTTAAACATTTGGCTGTTTTGTCATATACCATCATGCCTTCTTGTGGATTGGCGATATTGCTAAATTCTAAAGTGGTTAATCTTGTAACAACAAAGCCTTTTGTGTTGGATTCCAGTGCGATATGTCCAGATTTTCTTATCATAGGCCAATTGTCTGAGTTGTTTGCCCCGGCTCTTTTTAAAAGTGTAATTCCTACTCTTGTGGCAGGGCTATTGTTTGGAGTATATGCGTCATTATAACAAATACAACTTGCATATCCTGGATCAGAAACAGCATAATATGATACAGTAAGAGTAGAATAAGGTGGATTGGGACAATCTCCCTCAAAAAAAGCATAATAAGTTCCCGGACCTACTAGGTATGGTGCTGTTATTTGAGTGCCTGGATTTCTCGTGCTAGTAGTGTACCAGGTTAAAGTTTGACCAGAAGGTACTGTTCCCACAAATGCTGTATTTATATCAAATGTTGTATTTTCACAAATTTTAATATTATTTAAAGCAGGTACGGTTGCAGCACCACAAAGGTTAAGAGGTGGGGTATTAGCAAAATTATAATTTACTTCATAGGCATCTATTGTTGTTCCATCTCCCATACTTCCATTGACTCTATGACCTACATATCCAAATCTGAACGAACATTTTTTAACTACCATTGTGGTATGTCCTCCGGTTTCTACTGCCATTAACAAATCCGTTGTTGCAATACCCGAAGTGCCATTGTTTAATAATACTGGGTCATAATCGCCATCGTTTGTTGCTTGTGCTAACATTCTTCCACCATTTTGTCCCCAAGCATATATTTGTCCATTATTAAGTAAAGCATTTATGGCTGGGACATTTTTGTCATGTTCCTGTGGACTGAACCAGCCTACATTATCAAGATTGGTGGTTGAGTTTTTCTTTACATTTACCCATTGCAATTGTTGGTTATAGTTGAAATTTCCAAGTTGTTTGTGATTGTTTACGCCTAAGCTATACAGAAATCCTGATGATGCTAACAAATAATAACTATTATTTCCGTTGACATCTGTTGTCATACCAATCATTTTAGGATAAATCCCTGTTGGAAAAGTGCCGGTAACACCAGTAGGTTTTGTCATAAGTGTAGCATAATCCAATTGTTGGGAATTATTGTTATCTCCGAGATATGCCTTTGTTCCCCAGGTAAATATATCGCCGGTAGTTGTAAGTGCCATCATAGCTCCATGTACCCCTCTTATAGCTACAATATTTGACAAGTTGGTACTTGCGTTAGTTTTTATCCTATGCCATTTGTTGTCGTTGGTAGTAGTTCCATCTCCATTTTTTCGAGAAATATCTGAAAGTATGTAGCCAGCACCACTATTTGTTACAATTGCCAAGGTCTTATGGGAACCAAAAAGCATTTTCACATCTGATGGTATAACTCCATCGGGCAAACCATTGGTGTTAGAAGATAACCCATTGTAAGTAAGTATAGAAACGGTCCCAAATGAATTGCTATTTTTTATACTGGTTGAAATAAGATTTCCTGCTACTCCCCATACATACAAACCTGTAGTTGTAAGTAGTGCAAATTGGTCATTGTTAATATAATTACTACCAACTGCGGTTTTCAAAATTGTTCCTGTAAAAGAAAAACCATTTGCCGAGTTTATTAAAATAGGAGAAGTTACATTGCTGTTCCCTGTTGAGGAAGCATTTTCGCCCCATGTTTTTACATCGCCATTGGCTTCTGTAACTAATGATGAATGGAAATTGGATAGTAGATTGTCATATTCAATAGAATTAGGATTGTAACTATTAAGATATGAGTTGGAATTACATACTGTCTGTGCTTGAATAGTTATAGTAGTCAATATAATGAAAGTAAGTATTACTTTCATCAAAAGCTTTTTTGATTTCATGGATTTGTGTTTTTATTTAGTTCTATCGTTTTGTACGATATATTGTTTTAGTTTTTTTTAATCTTTTTTCATTTACATTTTTTTCATTCACAAAATTAATTTTTAATAATCTTTCTTTTATAAGTGTTTTTCCCCTTTTTTTAAAAGTGAAAAGATTTATCATGTGTTTTTGAATGTCAGATTCACTAGAACCCACATTGCTGTCATCCATATTTAATTACCGTTGGATATTGAGTTTTATTTTTTTTAAATTCCGTTTTGTGTACTACAAATTTTCGTTTGGTAAAAGGATAATGTTTGTAGTACATAGGATTCAGGAGAATTGCCAAAAGTTACCCTTTGACTGTGATGGCCAGATGTGTAGAAATATTTTTATTATGAGCGGAAAATAGATATTTGAGTAATAAGTTTGTAAGAAAGACTTTAATAGAATTAACTCATTAATTTTTCGCTAACCCTTATTTTAAAATTAACACAAATTTTCAACTTCTACTCATACCTCAATGCTTCTATTGGGTCAAGTTTTGAAGCTTTCAAGGCGGGATAATAACCGAAGAAAATTCCGGTAATGGCACAGACAATAAAAGATAAAATAATGGAGGACATGGTAATTTCCGTAGGCCAATGAAGAAAAATACTTACCATCTCTGTTGCCGAAACTCCCAAGATCACACCTATCAATCCACCAGTTATACTGATGAGGATGGCTTCTATCAAAAACTGGTTCAGGATATCTTTTCCTCTGGCTCCTATCGACATTCTCAGTCCAATTTCTTTGGTTCGTTCGGTTACGGAAACATACATAATGTTCATAATGCCAATACCTCCAACGATTAAAGAAATTCCTGCAATCACCGAGAGTAAAACTGTAAGCAACTGACTGGTAGAACTCATGGTAGAGATTAACTCGTCTTCGGTTCTGATCATAAAATCGTCATTGCTACCATCCATAGGGAGTTTGTGGTCTTTTCTTAGTATATCCGAAATTTCATCTGAGGCTTTTTGTGAAGATTGAGAATTTACAGAAGAAGCGTAAATGGTTTGTACCCAAGTGATCCCCAAAAATCGCCTCTGGACTGTGGTAAAAGGAGCAATAATCACATCATCTTGATCTTGTCCAAAAGAGCTGGAACCTTTTGCGGTAAGTACTCCTATGATTTCCATCGGGATATTGGCAAAACGAATGGTGCTGCCAACGGGATTGCTGCCATCGGGGAAAAGATTAGTTTTCACGGTTTGTCCTATCACACAAACTTTTTTTAGAGCCTTGTCGTCCAAAGAGGTAAATAATCTGCCATAAGCAATCTGCCAATCCCGAATTTGGAAATAATCTGCACCAACTCCCATCATTTGAGTAGGCCAGTTATTTCCTCCATTGATAGCTTGTCCGCTTACCTGAACTGCCGGAGAAACGAATGAAATATCCGGTGCATCTTTTTTTATGGCTTGTATATCGTCCATGGTCAAAGTTTGAAGATTTCCCCCGGAAATAGTGGCTCCTCCCGAAACATTGACATTAGACTGTGGACGAATGAGTATCATATTGGAACCCATGGAGGAAAATTGCTGTTTTATAGAGTTTTTGGAACCCTGTCCGATAGCCACCATTGCAATTACCGAGCCTACCCCCGATGATGATTCCCAGCATGGTAAGAAATGCCCGAAGTTTGTTTCTCATCAAGGCTTTCCAAGCGATATTAAAGAGGTTGGTGAGGTTCATCTTGAAAATTTTATTAGTGTTCTGATTGCTTGTGTTCTTTCAATCCATTGTCCTACGGACATAATGAACCTGTTTACACCTGCTTCTTGTCCAATTACCCCGAATTCGGGGTAATTAAAATCCAAGTTTTTAATCTTTTCCCAAACACCCAAATATTCCAATGTATTTTTATTGCTTATCCATTTGCCAATTAGTCCACTACCCTCACGGAAAGAAGCAGTCATATCGGTCAAGCTGATATAGTCCGTTTCATTTTGGTAAATAACCGATATTGTTGCTTGGTTTACATTTAAAATTCTACTCTTTGCCATTTTCTACTTTGAAAGGATAAATTTACAAAAAGAAATCTTTTGAGTTAGTTATTTGTCCTTCTTTTTTCATCACTTACATATTCCAAAATGTCTCT
>JAFDZJ010000453.1 GCA_018266965.1 Bacteroidota bacterium | reverse complement strand
TTATTCTATGTTTCTATCTCGTTTTATTACGAGACAAGTTGTGGTTTAACATTTTTACCATAACTTGTCCCGATACTTCGGGATAGAAACATAGGTTGTGGGTAACAATCAACAGAACTTGGCATAGAAGCTTTGCTTTCACATTAGTATAGAATCCTTAAACCCGTTTGCCCTGTAATTTTAATAGAGTGTTCTTTTAAAAGCTTCTATTGCTTCATATTCTGCCAATCCGAGTTTGTTGTAGAGTTCTGCTGTTTTTTTGTTTCTATCTTCTGCTCTCATCCAAAATTCACGCAAATCATTGCCTTGAAACATTACTCTATCTTTTTGGGATTGGTGATATAATATTGCATTTCTTTTTGCTAACACCTCATCTGGGCTTAGTGGGACTGCCATATCAATTTCGTCTATTTCCCATTCGTGCCAAGCTCCTCTGTATAGCCATAACCAGCAATCTTGCATATTTTGTTTGGATTTCAGATTTCTGAGAGCGGAAAAAATTAAATTCAAACAAACTTCATGCGTACCATGAGGGTCTGCCAAGTCTCCGGCAGCAAACACTTGGTGTGGATTAATTTTAGAAATAATTTCTTCTACTTTTTGTATATCAACATTTGTTGGTGGATTTTTTTTAATATACCCAGTTTCGTAGAATGGCAAGTCTAAGAAATGCACATTGGAGTCAGGTAGATTAAAAGATCTAACTGCACCATAACATTCTCTTCTTCTGATTAGTCCTTTTAGTTTTCTCACTTCTATGGAGTCTATATCGTTTTCGGTTTTGCTATTAATAAATTTGATAATATCATTAAAATAATCATGATTATCTTTTGTATCGATAAAATCGTTGCAAACTTCTGCAAATTTCAAGGCTTCCTCGTCTGTTACAGCAATATTTCCAGAAGTTTGATAGACCACATGTACCTGATGACCTTGTTGGATTAATTTGTGAAAAGTTCCACCCATAGAAATCACATCATCATCGGGGTGAGGACTGAAAATTATTATTCTTTTCACAGCAGGATTTGCTCTTTCCGGACGGTGGCTATCATCACAGTTTGGTTTTCCACCCGGCCAACCTGTAATGGTATGTTGCAGTTGGTTGAACATTTTTATATTAAGATCATACGCAGAACCTTCTTGCACCAGTAGATCGGACATCCCGTTGTTATTATAATCCCTGTCGGTTAGTTTAAGAACTGGTTTATCAGTTTTTTCACAAAGCCATGTTATCGCTTTACTTTTCAGTTCTTTGTCCCAGATACATTCGCCGACCAGCCAAGGAGTTTTGTATCTTGATAGTTCCGAAGAAGCATTTTTATCCAATACAAAGGTTGCATTTGGGTGGTTCTGTAAAAATGTTGCTGGGACTTTACTTGTAATGTCTCCTTGTATAGTTTTTTTTATAATTTCAGCTTTATTTTGTCCCCAAGCCAACAAGACAATTCTTTTGGATCTCATGATTGTAGAAACTCCCATTGTAATTGCTTTTTTAGGAACATTGTCCAAACCATTGAAATCCGAAGCAGCATCAACTCTTGTGATATGGTCGAGTGTAATAATTCTGGTTCCGGAATTGATATGAGAACCCGGTTCGTTGAAGCCAACATGACCTGTTCTACCAATTCCTAACAATTGGAAGTCCAATCCTCCAACTTCTTTTATTTTCATTTCATAGTCTATGCACCATTGGTTAATATCATCGAAGTCCAAATTACCATTTGGAATATGTATATTTTCTTTTAAAATATCAATATGGTTGAAAAGGTGTTGATGCATAAAAAAGTGATAACTCTGTTTATTTTCTTTGGACATTGGAAAATATTCGTCCAAGTTGAATGATATTACATTTCTGAAACTCAATCCTTCTTCTTTGTGCATTCTTACCAATTCTTCATAAACTTTTATTGGCGAAGAACCAGTTGCAAGACCTAGTACACAGGATTTGTTTTCGGATTGCTTTGAAATGATGAGTTCTGCAATCTCTTGAGCTACAACTTTTGATGCTTCTACAGAGTTTTCGAATACTTCGTTATGGATTTTTTCAAATCTAGTTTCTTCAAACTGTCCGGCAGTTTTGTGAAATATATTTTGTAGGTTGGAAGTGTTTTTCATAAATTGAATTTATTATTTGTATCTATTATCTATAAAACTGCTCTACAAAAATTTGTAGAGCAGTTTTATATTCCTAATTGTTTTTATTATCTATATCAATATCAACTTCTTCCAATGGCTCTTGCTCCGCTTTGAAAGTTTCGCCAAAGCCTCCTGTCTTTTGCAAATTGGAGTTTCGTTTGCTATACAAGAAATATATAATTATCCCCAATACCATCCAAATTGCTGAATATTTTTTTGCTTCCGAGCTAAGGTTAAAAATCAAATATACATTGATAAGAATACCGCAAATTGCAATAAGTGGCAACGCTGGTACTTTGAAATTTCTTTGTAAGTGTGGTTGTTTTACTCTTAAAATCCAAACCGCAACACAAACCATAGTAAAGGCAAACAAAGTCCCAAAACTTGTCATGTGTGCCAAATCGTTTATCGGGGTAAGAGATGCAACAGTGGCAATAACAATTCCTACAATAATTAAATTTTTGGAAGGCACTCCTGTCATAGGATTTACTTTGGAAAAAGTAGCAGGGATTAATCCATCTTTGGACATTCCTAGGAAAATCCTAGATTGTCCCATAATCATTACCATTAAAACAGAAATCAAACCTACTGTTGCTGCAATGGTAATAATAGACCCAGCCCAAGCTTGTCCAGCAATATCGAAAGCGTAAGCAACAGGAGCTTTTATAGCATCGGGATATTTCCCTAATGGGTTAAAATCTGTATAGTGCATCATACCTGTAAGCACCAACGAAACCAAAATATACAACAAGGTGCAGATAAGTAGTGAAGCTATAATAGCAAAAGGAACATCTTTTTTAGGATTAATTGCCTCCCCTGCCTGTGTGGAAACCGCATCGAATCCTACATACGCAAAAAATATAGCCGATGCACCAGCAATAACACCTCCAACACCATACGCCGAATGTGAAATTCCGTTTTCTGTAATGGTAGTTGCAGCAGGTATGAAAGGACTCCAATTGCTTGGGTTAATGAAAAACAACCCTGCAATAATTACAAATATAATGGCAGAAATTTTTAAAAGAACAATAAAGTTATTAGCTTTTGCAGCCCCTTTTGTACCTCTCAACAAAATCCCAATAACGAATAAAACTATGATAAAAGCTGGAAGATTCATAGCGAAACCAGAATTTCCTGCCGCTGCATAAGTTTGCGGATCAGTTGTAAGCCAATCGGGAAGGTGCATACCAAACATTTTTAATAATTTGCCAAAGTACCCGGACCAAGAAACCGCTACTGTCATAGATCCCATGGCATATTCTAGGATTAATCCCCAGCCAATAATCCAAGCGAAAATTTCGCCCACCGTTCCATAAGCATAGGCATAAGCAGAACCTTCTACTGGTAATATAGACGCAAACTCGGCATAACACAACGCTGCAAAAACACAAGCAATACCTGCAATTACAAAAGACAAAGCCAAAGCAGGCCCAGCATTGTAATAAGCACCGGTACCGGTAAGCACAAAAATTCCTCCTCCAATGATAGCACCAATTCCTATCGCCGTCAAACTCCATTTCCCCAACACTCTTTTCAGTTGGCTTTTTTTAATATCGGCTTCGTAAGCCTCCATTGGTTTTTTAATCCAAATATTCGACATATAATTTTATTAATAATTCACGAAAATATAAAAAAAATGAAAACATTGATATTTTTATTTGAATTTATTTTAAAAAAAATATTTTTTTACAAATTTTTCATTTACACTTATACATTTCTCAATTGCCAATAAATACCATTTCATATTCATAGGAATTTATCCTATTTCTTCATAGGTTATGTTTCCATAGGGTTTCACCCTATGTTATGTTATGTTATGTTTCCACAGGTTTTACCCTATGCTATATTATGCTTTCAAAGGGTTTCACCCTATGCTATGTTGTATTGCCACTTCGTGGCGTTTTAACCTCATAACTTCATAATCTCATAACCTCATCACTACTCAACCTTAATCTTAACCTCAAATCTCTTTGTAACAAATATCACTGTATAATAGATTTTGCCTATTTAATTTTGCCATCAAATTAGACAGAATGAAATCGCCATGATTGGTAAAACACAAATACCAATGAAGATTAGCGATTGCATATGGCAAATAAAACAATAAACAGCTACATATGAAAAAACTAATCGTTACAATCGCAGTTTTTGTAGTAGGAAATTTCTCATTAGCACAAGAAATAATCCCTATTTCCAAAACTCAATTAGAAACAAAATCTCTTGACCAAAACTTACAAATAAGATTGGCAGAAAAAGAAATACAACTCGCCCAAACAGAATTGTTGGCGGCAAGAGCTGCTTATTTGCCAAATATCACTGCGTCTTATAGTTTTATCAATACCAATTCTCCACTCATGGCTTTTGGTACAAAATTAAACCAAGCGAGAATAGAAATGATGGATTTCAATCCGGATTTACTCAACAATCCCAAAAGCATCAATAATTTTAATACCAAAATAGAAGTACAACAACCCATCATTAATATGGATGCGGTTTATATGAAAAAAGCGGGTGAAGTGAAAACCGAGGTATTGAAAATTCAAGCCGAAAGAACAAAAGAGTATATCCGTTTTGAGCTTAAAAAAGCCTATGGGATGTTGCAATTAGCCTACAAAATGCAAGAAACTTTGGAAAAAGCCAAACAAACAACTTTGACTAATAAAAAAGTAATTGAAAATTATTTCAACAACGGTATGATTCAAAAATCCGATGTTCTCTATATGCAAGTGCGAGTAAGTGAAATTGACAGCCAACTACAAATGGCAAAATCTAATATCCAAAATGCTTCGGATTATTTATTTTTCTTATTGGACCAAGACAAAACCAACAAAATTTTAAAACCAACAGATGCACTGGAATTTCAAGAATTTTTTAGTAATAACACCACCAATATTTCCGACAGAAAAGATGTACAGGCATATCAAAAATCTTTGGAAGCCTACGATTTCATGGAAAAAGCATCACAATCTAAATTTTTGCCTCGACTAAACGCTTTTGGCTCATTTGAAATGAATGACAAAAAAATATCTTCTTTCAATGGCAATGGTTATATGGCTGGATTACAATTGAGTTGGAATGTTTTTGATGGTCTGAAATCCAAATCCGAGCAAGAAAAATACAAGGCTGAAAAATTAAAATCTCAAACAGAAATTGAGGTCTATACCAAAAAAAGTCTCTTGGAAATAAGTAAAGCTCAAACCCAAATTGTAGATACCGAAGCCAAAGTGAATTTTTCTAAACAGGCATGGGAACAAAGTCAAGAAGCCTACCGTATCAGAAAAAACAGATACGACCAAGGTCTTGAAAAATCCGCAGACCTACTTACAGCAGAAACTCTTATGTCCCAAAAAGAATTGGAAATGCAACAAGCAATTTTCGAACATTATACCGCCGTGGAATATTATAAATTTCTTTCTAGTTAGAAGTTAGAAATTAGAGATTAGAAGTTAGAGATTAGAAGTTAGAGATTAGAAATTAATGGTTATGTAGTTAAAATGCCACGAAGTGGCAAAATATCATAGCATAGGGTGAAACCCTATGAATATTAGAAATTAATGGTTATGAAGTAAAAAAAGCTACGAAGTAGCGACAGCAATAGCATAGGGTGAAACCCTATGAATAATAATGTTGAAAATGCCACGAAGTGGCAAAATAACATAGCATAGGGTGAAACCCTATGAATATTATAATTGTTAGAGGTTAGAAATTAGAAATTAGAAGTATCTCTTTCTTCTTTCTTTCATCTTTCATCAAAAATTCAAAATTCAAAATTCAAAACCCAAAATCCAAAATTAAAAATTTAAAATTTAAAAAAATATGAACAAATATGTAATTACAAGTCTGTTATTGGGCGGTTTGATGTTTTCGAGCTGTTCTTCGGACAAAGAAAAATCGGCATTGCTGAATCAAAAAACTATCGAAGTGCAAATAAATGCAACGCAAACAGAATCCGATGGAAGTCCGGTAATGGCAAGTGGAAAATTAGTGGCTAAAAATTCGGTGAATATTTCTACCAGAATGATGGGTTATATTACCAACCTAAAAGCAGAAGTTGGACAAAATGTACAAGCAGGACAATCTTTGGTAACGATTAATTCTACCGACATACAAGCCAAAGGAGGACAAGCAAATGCACAAATTTCACAAGCCCAAGCAGGATATAATAGTGCCAAAAAAGATTATGAAAGATTTCAGAATTTGTATAAAAACCAATCGGCTTCGCAAAAGGAATTGGACGATATGCGTACCCGATACGAAATGGCTTCAGCAGGATTACAAGCTGCACAACAAATGAAAAATGAGGTTAATGCACAATACCGTTACACCAATATTACCGCACCTATCTCCGGAACTATCACTGCAAAATACGCTAACCAAGGCGATATGGCAAGTCCGGGAATGCCTTTGCTAACAATAGAATCATCATCGGCTTTACAAGCTCAAGTGTTGGTATCCGAACAGAGTATCAATTTGGTAAAAGAGGGAATGCCTGTAAAAATAAATATAAAATCCATTAACAAAGATATTGCAGGAACGGTTTCGGAAATTTCCAAATCATCTGCCAATACTGGTGGACAATATATGGTAAAAATTAGCATTCCTAATACCCAAGATTTGTTACCAGGAATGTTTGCCAATGTTGAATTTCCCATTAAAAATTCAGGGAAAATAAACCAAAATTTCAACGAAACTGTTTTGATTCCTAAATCTGCTTTGGTAGAACAGGGACAATTGACGGGCGTTTTTGTTGTGAGCAACCAAAATACAGCGATTTTGAGATGGCTGAAAATCGGAAAAACGACAGGAGAACAAGTAGAAGTGTTATCCGGTCTCAATTCATCGGAAAAATACATCACATCCAGTAATGGCAGATTGTACAACGGAGCAAAAATAAGTGTAAAATAGTTTGAAGTGATAGAGTGATGAAGTTATGGAGTGATGGAGTTATTAAGTGATAAAGTAAAATATATTTAGAAATAAAAATATACAGATGTCAATATTAGAAATCAGCATAATTCTTATCAGCAACCACATAACTCCATAACTCCATAACCACATAACCACATAACCCTCATAACCCTCATAACCTCAACCTAAATAAAAAAAATATGGAAAAAGGATTCGCAGGACGCATTGCCGAGTTTTTCATCAATTCGAAATTAACAATTTTGTTAATGGTATCGTTGATGATTATTGGCGTGTATAGTTCCACATTAATACCAAGAGAAGAAGAACCACAAATTATAATCCCAATGGCAGATGTCATGGTGGGTTATCCCGGAGCCAGTCCCAAGGAAGTAGAAAGCCGTGTGGTAAAACCATTAGAAAAAATAATTTCCAACATCAAAGGTGTAGAGCATATCCACGCCATGGCAATGAATGGACAAGCAATGATTATTGTACAATTTTTTGTGGGCGAAGATACCGAACGCTCGTATGTAAAACTGTACGACGAACTCATGAAAAACAAAAATATCTTCCCAAAAGGAGTGATGGAACCTATGGTAAAAACCCGTTCCATAGACGATGTTCCTATGTTGGGACTTACACTTTGGAGTGATAAATACAGTGATTACGAACTAAGACAAATGGGCGAAGAATTGTCTTCGGAAATTAAAAAAATAAAAGATGTTTCTCTTACTAAAGTTATTGGCGGAAGGAATAGACAATTGCAGGTAGTTTTGGATAAAGATAAAATGGCAGAACTGAATGTAGATGCTCTTTCTGTAATGCAAATGATACAGGCAAATAACGGAAGTTCGCAATCGGGGAAATTTAGCCAAAACGACAACGAATATTTACTGACAACAGGGCAATTTCTAAATTCCCAAGAGGAAGTAGAAAATTTGGTAATAGGTACTTCCCAAAATATGCCGGTCTATCTGAGACAAGTGGCTACTATAAAAGACGGGCCACAAGATCCGGCAAATTTTGTGAGTTTCGGTTACGGAAATGCTGTAGAAAAAGGCAAGAAACACCCTTCGGAATATCCGGCAGTTACGCTTTCGGTTTCCAAAGTGAAAGGTGCAGATGCCATGAAAATTTCCGAACAAATATTAGCAAAAGTAGATGAACTGAAAAAAAATATTATCCCCAATGATGTACAGGTAGAAGTTACCCGAAATTATGGAGAAACAGCCTCCCACAAAGTATCGGAATTGCTATTGCATCTCTTGATAGCAATAGTAGCGGTTACTGTTTTGGTAATGTTCGCAATGGGTTGGAGAGGCGGATTAGTTGTATTTTTTTCCGTACCATTAACCTTTGCACTTACGCTTTTTTCTTATTACATTTTGGGTTATACGCTCAATAGGATTACGCTTTTTGCCTTGGTTTTCGTGGTTGGAATTGTTGTTGATGACAGTATCATTATTGCTGAAAATATGCACCGACATTTCCACATGAAGAAACTTCCCTTCAAACAAGCTGCAATATACGCCATCAACGAGGTAGGAAATCCTACAATTTTAGCAACTTTTACGGTGATTGCTGCAATTTTACCAATGGCTTTTGTATCCGGAATGATGGGTCCATACATGAGTCCAATGCCTATTGGAGCTTCTATTGCCATGCTTTTATCATTATTTATAGCCCTTACCGTAACGCCATATTTAGGTTTTCATTTATTAAAAGTAAAAGATAAGGAAGAGCATAAGGAAGAACAAGGTTTGGAAACGAATAGAATTTATAAAATTTACAAAAAAATAGAACAACCATTGTTGGATTCCAGTAGGAAAAGAAATACAATGATGCTAATTACAGTAGTATTATTGTTAATTTCCGTAGGTGCTTTCTTTACCAAATGGGTAGCTGTAAAAATGTTGCCTTTTGATAATAAAAACGAAATACAAGTGGTAATAGATATGCCCGAAGGAACAACGCTGGAAAGAACAGGAGCGGTGGCACAAGAAATTGCACAATACCTGAAAACAGTTCCGGAAGTGGTAAATTATCAAAACTATGTTGGTTCTTCGGCACCTATAACTTTCAATGGTTTGGTAAGGCATTATGATATGCGTGGTAGTGGAAATTCCGCAGATATACAAGTAAATCTCCTACACAAAGAAGATAGAAAAATGCAAAGCCACGATGTTGCTAAAAAAATGCGTCCCGAAATCCAAAAAATTGCTGCAAAATTTGGTGCTAATGTAAAGGTTGTAGAAGTTCCACCGGGACCTCCAGTATTATCAACCATTGTTGCAGAAGTCTATGGACCCAATTATGACAAGCAGATAGAGATTGCAGACAAAGTTCAAAACATCCTGAAAAAAACTGATGATGTAGTGGATATTGATTGGATGGTGGAAGCTCCACAAACCGAATTCAAAATTGTACCAGACAAAGAAAAAGCCATGCTGAACGGTGTTGCTCCTCAACAAATTGTTGGCAACCTAACTTATTTGGTAGGCGAACATTCTATTGGAAATTTGTACGATGAAAAATCTGTGGATCCAGTGGATATTGTTATGAAAATGAAAAATAGCGACAAAACAAATATTCCTGAAATCACCAACCTGAAAGTGAAAGGACAACAAGGAATGGTTGCGATAAGTGATGTAGCAAAAGTTGAAAGAAAATCGTTGGACAAAACTATCTACAGAAAAGATCAAATGCCGGTGGTCTATGTATTGGCAGATATGGCAGGTGGATTGGAAAGCCCTGTTTATGCCATACTCGGTATGGAAGAAAAGTTGAAAAAAATTGAACTTCCAAAAGGATATTCTCTAAATGAAATCTATATGGGACAACCAAAATCCGAAGAAAATTACACCGTAAAATGGGATGGAGAATGGCAGATAACATTGGAGGTTTTCCGAGATTTAGGAGCTGCATTTGCGGTAGTTATCATCATTATTTATATGTTGATTGTTGGTTGGTTTCAAAATTTCAAAACACCAATCGTGATGATGGTTGCCATTCCTTTATCCCTCATCGGGATTGTATTGGGACACTGGTTGTTAGGAGCTTTTTTTACGGCAACTTCTTTTATCGGAATGATTGCTTTAGCAGGAGTAATGGTTAGGAATTCGGTTTTGTTAATAGATTTTATAGAAATCCGACTGAACGAAGGCATCCCAATAAAACAAGCAATTATAGAAGCCGGAGCGGTTAGGACTACCCCAATTTTATTGACAACAGGTGCGGTTGTGATAGGAGCTGTAATTATCTTGTTCGATCCAATTTTCCAAGGTTTGGCAATATCATTGGTTTTTGGAGCTGTGGTTTCTACACTACTAACTTTGATAGTTGTACCTCTTGTTTACTACATTACCGAAAGAAAAAAATGGGAGAAAAGTTAGGTTGAGGTTAAGGTTGAGGTTGAGGTTGAGGTTAAGGTACAATCCTTCAAGGATTTAAAATCCTTGAAGGATTCTAATAAAATTAAAAATCATTAAATATATAAAATATGAAACTAATCCTGATAACAGCTATTGATGAATACGAAAAAGACATCAAAAACATTTTGAAACATTCCGGCATAAAAACATTTACAGTACAATCGGTGCAGGGATATCAAAACAATGAAGAAAACGATTTGAGTTCGTGGTTTGTGAGTGATAGTATTGCAACAGACTCTATATTATTCACTGTTTTTGCAAAAAAAGAATGTGTGGAAAAAATAAATGAAAGGGTTGTCAATTTCAATCAAACCCAGACACTGGATACCAAAATACATTTAGCAACCATAGATATTGAAAATTCAATTTAGAAATTCATATTTAACATTGTTAAATTTTTCAGTCGGACAATTATCATTAAAACAAAAATTTAAAATTCAAAATTATGTACAATAGAATAGCACACGCTTTTGCAGGAAGTTTAGTCCTCATCAGTATTATCCTCACTCATTTTACCGAAAACAAAAATTGGCTTTGGATAGCCGCTTTTGTAGGAATCAATCTTTTGCAAAATTCCATGACCAATTGGTGTTTGCTTCATCAAATTTTAAAAAAAATTGGGGTAAAAAACACCGAGAGCAGTTGCAAAATTTAATAAAATAGGAGGGAAGTTAGCATTTTTCTCTTATTTATTTTTATTATCTAGTGTATTTCAAAACCATGAATTAACTTGTGGGCTTATAAGGAATATATTCCGCAATGACGCACTCATCTTAATTATTTAAGGTTTAATGTTTTGTTACACCTAATTTTCCTACTAACACCAGCAGTATGAAAAATAAGATATTAGAAATTAGAAGTTAGAAATTAGAAGTTAGAAATTAGATAGCTTGTCTCGGCATTAGACGAGATTAGAGGTTAGATAGCTTGTTTCGTCGTAAGACGAGATTATAGGTTTGAAGTGAAAAGCTGTCAACTGACAACTGACAACAATCAACCAACAACCAACAACCAACAACTAACAACTAACAACTAACAACAATCAACCAACAACCAACAACCAACAACCAACAACTAACAACCAACAACTAATAACCAATAACTAAATTTCACTTTTTATTACTATATTTGTAAAGATAAATTTATCCAGTTTCATTTGTGTTCTCAATCATTACCAATAATTTTCAATTTAAAATAATATGATAAGCGAAAAAATTGCAAAAGCCATTAATGAACAAATTGCCAATGAGCAATTTGCAGCTCAATATTACCTTTCCATGTCGGCTTGGTTCTACAAAAACGATTTGGACGGGATTGCCAATTATTTCCGAGTGCAATGCAAAGAAGAATTGATGCACGCCGATAAAATGTTCGACTTCCTGAACGATGTCGGAGGAGAAATAGTGGTAGAAGCTGTTGGAAAACCACCTCACCAATTTCAAAACGCAATCGAAATATTTGAAAAAGCTTTGGAACACGAAAAAATTGTTACCAAAAGTATTTTCAACATTATGAAATTAGCAAACGAAGAAAGCGATTTTGCTACCGTTTCTTTTCTACAATGGTTCGTGAACGAGCAAGTGGAGGAGGAAGCCAATGCCTCGCAGTATGTTACAAAAATAAAAATGGTACACGACAACCCTTCTGCTTTGTATCTTTTCGATCAGGAATTAGCGCAAAGAGTCTTTGTTCCAGATCCAACTGCAAAAGTGAAATAACAAAAGATTTTTTTCTGAAAAGCAATACAAACTACTACTTTTGGTGGTAGTTTTTTATTTTGAATAGCAAACCGAAATTGTTATTTTTTTTTCATGTATTTTTGCTCAATAATTTTTTTTAAATAAGATAATAAATTTTTTATACTAATGAAAATAGGGATTTTAGGAGGTGGACAATTGGGCAGAATGTTCATACAAGAAGCACTGAAATATGATGATGAGTTTTTCGTATTGGATCCTTCCTCGGAATGTTCTTGTGCTACCATTTCGCATTTTACACAAGGCGATTTCAACGACTATTCCCAAGTTTATAATTTCGGAATAGACAAAGATGTTATTTCCATAGAAATAGAACACATCAACACCGATGCTCTCTTTGATTTGGAAGCTGCCGGAAAAAAAATTATTCCTTCACCGAAAATCATAAGTATTATACAACAAAAAATTTTACAAAAACAATTTTACAAAGCCAAAGGAATACCTACACCTGATTTTCAAATTATACATACGGCTTCCCAAGCAAATTTCCCTTTGCCATTTGTACAAAAAATGAACACCGGAGGTTACGATGGAAAAGGGGTTCAGATTATAAAAACCGAAGAAGATAAAGCCAAACTTTGGGATTGTCCATCTGTATTGGAAACTTTGGTGGACATAGAAAAGGAATTGTCTATAATAGTTGCTCAAAATGAAAGCGGACAAGTTGTTGTTTTCC
>JAFDZJ010000452.1 GCA_018266965.1 Bacteroidota bacterium | reverse complement strand
TGGCAGCTTCGCAAATTTTATATTGAGGGGTATAACTCATATCGGCAAAAGGTTCATCAAAAAATTTGGAAATTTTCTGTAAATCTTGAGCAATTTCGCCACGGTTTTCTTTTATTTCTATATGTCGGGTATTGTATTTTTGTGCAATTTCTTCGGCAAATTTCAATTCGGAATGTTCGCCAAAATATCCATAAGAAATAGAAGTCTGTTTTTGGGTAAACTCACTTGCCATGGCGACTATGGAAGACGAATCCAAACCACCACTCAGGAAACTTCCTACTTCTACATCGGCAACCAATTGTTTTCGCACAGAATTTTTCAACAAAGTTGTAAATTCCTCTTTGGCTTCGGACAATGAAATGTTGTTATCGTTTTTTGGAATAGAATAATATCTTTTAACCTCAATTTTTCCATCTTTATAGAGCAATTGATGAGCAGAAGGAAGCGTTTGTATGTTTTTATAAATACTCTGATAGGCACTTACATAACCATATTGTAGGTAATGCGAAAGTGCATCAAAATTGATTTCCGATGTGATAAGTTCACTTGCCAAAATTGCTTTAATTTCCGAAGCGAAAATAAACTCACCATTGTTACCAATAGCGTAATAAAAAGGTTTTTCTCCAAAACGATCTCTTCCACAGAAAAGTTCTTTTTTCTCTTCGTCCCAAATGGCAAAAGCAAACATTCCGGGAAGTTCGTGTATCAGATTTTGTCCTATTTTTTGGTACATTGCCAAGATAACTTCTGTATCCGAACTACCTTTATATGGATAATCGCTGTATTTTTTCTTTAAATCTTGATAGCCATAAATCTCGCCATTCAGTACAATACATTCGTTTTTGGAATTAGAAAACATGGGTTGAGTTCCATTTTCGGATAAATCGATAATAGATAATCTGCGATGCCCCAAAGCAGTGCTTTCATAAAACTCAAAATGCTCTCCATCTGGACCACGATGGGCAATTGCACTGGTCATTTTCCGAATTTCATCGGTATAATTTCTGGCGTTGGGTGTAATAATTCCGGCTATTCCGCACATGGTATTTTAATTAAATAATGTGATAGATATTGTCGATTAAATTAAAAATCAATGACAAATATCCAATAATAATAAGTGTTTTTTTTGAAATAAATTGACTGATACCAATAATTAATCCTACATATAAAAAAAATATTGATGGAAGTAAAAGTCTTTCATTGAGATAATCTAATTTAGTTATAAAAAAAGAAGCATAACTAAATAATAAAAAAATAATTGAAATAGAAAAACAAAAAACCACTTCTGAAATATCTTTTATTTTATTTTTAACAAGTAGGTAAACACTTGGTAAAAATATTAGTATGGTAAATAGTGCATAGTATAAATAATTTATTTTCACACCACAAAAAAATCTATTATTAATAATGGGATTATAGGCATAAATGATATTAAAAAGCGACAATTGAATATTAATAGATCCCGACGCTCTTGTTATTCTATTGCCAGTAAAATAACCAGTGAAGTGAAAATTTAAAAAGATATATCCTAGAAAAAAGAACAAACTGATAATAATTGGACTAATTAGTTTGTATTTCCGCTCATGATATACTAATTTCATTAAAACCACAAAAAAAATCATTCCTATAATTATAAAAATGGAAGAATATTTTGTTAATAATAATAAAATTAAGATTATTGAAATTTTTAAAAGCCAATTTTTTTCACATTTATTTTGAAAATACTGCTGAATATAATAATAAAATACTATTAACTCTGGAATTAAAATAGTTTCTGACCAAGACCAATAGTAAATATCCAAAAAAGAAGAGGTTGATAAAATAATCCAAAATTCTCTCCAAAAAAAATTTTTTCTGTAAACAAATCCAAAACTAAATATTACAGCAACACAACATAATATTTTTGATGCTAAAAAATAATTATTAAAAAGGAAAGAAACTAATTTTATACAAATCGGATAAAATACAGGAAACAGACTATTACTAATTGTAGGCAATTTTTGTGCAATAGTAATATAATCCAAACTATCCGGAGAAATCCCTTTAAATCCATCTACTGATGGGGTTAAACTATAAGCTAAAATAGAATTTAATACAACTAAAATTGGTAAAAAATAATATGGTAATTCTTTTTTCAAATTTTTTATTTATTTTATTTGTTTAAAAAATATATTGCTATTTTAAACAATATTAAGTGTGAAACAATTCACTATTTTTCATATATAAAGACCTCCTGAAACTTTTCCATCACGGGTTTTGGCAAAAATTTTTCATAACTTTCTTTTGCCGAAAGTGTTAAGTTAGAGTCCAAAAGGATTTGGGTTAAATTTTGTTTGTCAGTGTAATAATACGCATTTTCTCCTAATTCCAATATATGGTTTTGTTCGGGAGAATTGGCAAAGGTAATCACAGGCTTTCCTTTTATGGCAAATTCTGCAACGGAAATTCCAAAAGTTTCGCCTCTTTCCCTTGCATGGAGCAAGGCTGTACAGGTATTGATGAATTTTTGTTTGTAAACCACATCGCTACTAGCAGGAAGAAAAATAATATTTAGAGGCAAAGATTTCCACCACTTTTTATGCACAAAAGCATCTACTCCCATAAAAATAAAATAAATATCCTTGTATCTT
>JAFDZJ010000451.1 GCA_018266965.1 Bacteroidota bacterium | reverse complement strand
TATTAGGAAAACCAAAAGACAAGCAACAAGCAACAGAAATGCTAAAAAAACTTTCAGGAAAAACTCATGAAGTCTATACCGCATTTACCATCAAAACAAATACTACTATTATTTCCAAAACATCTGTTGCTCATGTAACAGTATTACAACTTAGTCCCAGCGAAATCGATTTTTATTTGGAAAAATATCAACCTTATGACAAAGCAGGGAGTTATGGAATACAAGAATGGTTTGGTATGGCAAAAATAGCAACCATCAATGGAAGTTATTATACCATAATGGGTTTGCCAACACATGAAATCTATCCGATATTGAAAGATTTTTCACAAAAAATTTGATAACCAAAATTTTCATTAAATTTACCAAAAAAATAAAATTCAACAAAATATTTTGTCGTTTTTGAAGTTATTAATTACGAAATGAAAAAAAATATACTCTATATATTCATAAGTGCATTGCTTTTTTCTTGCGGTATCAACAAAAGACCGGAAGCAAGAGGCAAGATTCTCAAAGGTTTTGTAGCCAATAACAACACACTTTTCAACGCAAAAGATGCTCTACAAACAGAGTTGGATAACCGAGCCAAATCTCATAAAGACAATTTCTATTCCGGATATATCCCACTATTGAAATACAACGAAGTTGTAGAAGGACTCACACCAATCAATCCGGGTTTTACTAACAACAATGGTGGAAGCCAAGTTCCTAATTTCGGAGGAAGAAATCCTGGTGGAATGTCTCCTGCAGACCTCAATTCTTCTGGCTCTTCTAGTCCACCAGTAAAAGGTGCAACCATATTAGAAATAGCCGAAGCAAAAGCATTAAAAACGATACAACATTATTCGGTTACAAGAAAAGGAATTGAAAAAAATGACCAAATTTTCGATGCCTACATTGTGCTGATGAAAGCTAGAATCTACCAACACAAAGCCTTGGAAGCTTTAGATGCGTACAATAGTTTGAAACTCCTTATGCCAAAAGATAAAAGGATGCCTCTGGCAACTATCTATCAAGGATTAGCATATTCTCAACTGAAAGATTACCATAAAGCAAATACTATATTTAGTGATTTGGAAAAGCAAGATATTAGTAAAAAATACCAACGACTACTAACTGTTTTCCATGCTGAAAATTTGATTTTATTTGGCAAAAAGGAACTCGCTATTGCACAACTCAACAAAGCTTTCGAGGTAAATAAAGATAGACCTTTGAAAAGTAGAATTTCTTTCCTAAAAGGACAATTGCAAATGGAAATGGGAAAGAATACAGAAGCAAGAGAGAGTTTTCTGAATGCGTATAAATATGCCAATGATTTTGAATTTGAAGTGAAATCTCAAATAGAAATTGCTAAAACCTACAACAGCAAAACTGATTATGAAGGTGCAAAAAAATACCTGGAAAACATAAGCAAAAAAGGAACTTATGCGTCTAGAAAAAATGAATTTTACTACGCTTTGGGAATTATGGCAAACCAAGTAGGAAAGAAAGATGATGCTTTGGCTTTTTTCAAAAAATCATTAAAAGAAAAGGGCAAAGATCCACAGATAAAAGGATTGGACTATTATGAAATTGGTAAACATTTTTTTGATAAAGACGAATACATCGCAGCAGGTGTCTATTACGACTCCGCTTTGGTTGTCATGACCCACGAACCAACAAAAAATCTATTGAGGGAGCAAAGTGAAAACATTAAAAAACTTTCCAAAAACTATTACCTCATCAAAAAAAATGATAGCATATTAGCACTTTCCAAAATGTCCGAAAGCCAAAGAAATGCTTATTTCCAAACTTATATCGACAAATTGAAAGCCAAAGAAAATATTGCTGAAAGAGAAAGGAAACAAAAAGAAAGAAGCGAAGGATTTGACTCTGGAGATTTTGGTAAAAATTCTATTTTTGGAAGTGGAGGAAATAATTTTCAAGATTTCGGAACCAGTACCAAAGGTTTCTATTTCAATAATACCAATACTGTTGCCAAAGGTGTTTCTGCCTTCAAACAAATTTGGGGCGACAGAGGTTTGGCAGACAATTGGCGTTTCTCTGCAAAAATGGCAAGTATTTCCGACATGAAAAGTACCGCTTTGGGAACTACAACAGCTCCAGATCCACGAAGGTACGAAACCTCTTTTTATGTAGAAAAAATCCCTACAGATGTCAATACATTGAGCAACCTGAAAAAAGAAAGAGATACCGCTTCACTAGGACTTGGCATGATGTATGAAAACCTATTCAGTAACAGACCTTTGGCAACAAAAACACTCTACAATTTGGTGGACAATCAACCGGAGGAAGATACCATGCTAAAAGCTTTGTACCAAATTTTCGCTATGAACTATGAGAAAAATCCAGAAATAGCGGAAAGAGCAAAGCAAAAACTACTTACCGACTATCCTTATACTTCTTATGCAGAATTTGCAAGAAACCCTAGAGGAA
Source organism: Bacteroidota bacterium (assembly GCA_018266965.1). GTDB lineage: Bacteria > Bacteroidota > Bacteroidia > Flavobacteriales > Weeksellaceae > Amniculibacterium. Next base: position 4,255 of record JAFDZJ010000451.1, on the reverse strand, counting down.
ATAATTTTGTGAAATCCTCCGAAGTTGTAGAAAAAGCCTACACAGACGCTTATAACCTATACAAAGACGAACAATTCGCCAAGAGTAAGACATTGGTAGAAAAAACTTTAACCGATTTTCCAAAAGATGCTTTAGTCCCTAAATTATCTTTGTTAAATGCCTTGCTGACCGGTAAATTATCCGGCAAAGAAGTGATGATTTTGCAACTGGAACAAATTGTACTGAACTATGCCAAAACTCCGGAAGGATTGAAAGCCAAGGAAATGCTAAATTATCTGAAAAGCGATTTGAAAATGCAAATGGCAGATCAACATGGAAATCCTGTCAATAACAACCAAAATAATAATCCTGTAGCACCTCCTCCTAATAACAACGGTGGACTATTCAATAGTCCTGGTGATCCCAAAAACTTTCCCAACAGAACCAAAGAAGAAGCCATAAGAAAAAGACAGGAAAAACTGCAATCGGCGAATGATATGCCAACAATAGCATTACCAAAAAAATAAGCGAAGATTAATCTTCGCTTTTCTTTTTCTTTACCCCTTGAAAATCTTTAAGATAAAAAGGTTCGAAATAAGCAATATCTTCAAAATCATTATTGTTGAATTTCTCTACCGCTGCATTTACCAAATATTGTGCAGAAGGATAGATTTGACTATTGTACTCCGCTTGTGGCAATTGCAAAATTTCTTTTGCTTTTATAACACCATCACCAACAAAAAGGATTTTCTTATTTTTAAATTCTTTAAAAGAATTTTCGTCCAATATTTTAGCTTCCGTAGGTTGAATTTCATTTCCCGAAACTCCATCATACACAGCACAATACACCTCCATTCTCCTAGCATCAACAAGAGGAATAACACAATCATAAGATGAGTTAAGAAATGGAAAAACCATAGTTTCCAAAGAATTGATGGCAATAAGCGGAAGATTAAGGGAAAAACAAAATCCTTTGGCAGCAGCAGCCCCAATCCTAAGTCCAGTATAAGAACCCGGACCCTTTCCCAATGAAACCGCATCTAGTTGTTTCAGCTCCAATCCAGCTCCTTCCAAAGCCCATTTTACAAAAACATGAAGGCTTTCGGATTGCTTGAAATTTTCCGAAACCTCCTCACAAAGGCATAGTAAATTTTCATCATCGGAAATAGCAACCGAACAGTTTTTGGAAGAACTTTCAAGATGTAGGATTTTCATTTTCTTTGGTAATTTTTTTGCAAAGATAGGTTTTAACCATTCAACATAAAAAAAATACAAATATTGGGGAAAAACATCTATATATCTATCATTATAATGAAGTTGAATACTAAATAAATTATCATTTTGAACTGCGAAAAGAATGTTATCCAATAAACTATTTAAAATAAATTCAAAAAACCGCTCAAAAACCTTTATTTTCCTATATTTTTATATTGTTATTTCAACTAAAATATTATATTTGCAACCTTATTCATTAAAAAATTATACACTATGAAAGAATTAATCGAAAAGATTACTGCAGAGTACGAAACATTTTCCAAAGAAGCTGCACAACAAGTTGAAAAAGGCAACAAAGCTGCTGGTACCAGAGCTAGAAAAGCAGCCTTGGAACTAAGCAAACTTTTCAAAGAATTCAGAAAAGAGTCGGTAGAAGCATCAAAAGCATAATCTCCAATTTTTTTTCAAAAAAAGACTAACTCATTTCGAGTTAGTTTTTTTTATAGGTTGTATTACAATAATGAAAAAGCATCTCTATCATTTAGAAATTGAAATTTTTCTCTAAACGACAATAACTGATCTTTGTCCAAAGTTGCATAGAAAACCTCATCTTCTATCACTGAAATTTCTTCTCCATCAAAGGAAAAACAATGACTAGATTTTGTATAAGTTAGATTATTTCCATCGGTGCCAATCCTATTTACCCCAAATACAAATGCTTGATTTTCTATCGCTCGGGCTTTCAACAGATGGTTCCAAGCCACGACTCTCGATTCCGGCCAATTGGCAACAAAAAATACAGCATCATAATCATCATTATTCCTAGAAAAAACTGGAAATCTGAGGTCATAACAAATTTGTAACAAAATCCTAAATCCTTTGTAATTAATAATTTTTCTTTCCTTTCCTGGTGTATATACTTTGTCCTCTCCGGAATAGGAAAACAGGTGTCTTTTGTCATAAAAATCATAGCTACCATCGGGAAAAACAAAGTAGAAACGATTGAAAAATTTTCCATTTTCTCGCACCGCAACACTTCCCGCAATAGCTGTTTGTTTGGTTGTAGCAAGATTAATCATCCATTGTAAGGTTTCGTTTTTTTGATCGGCAATTTCATTTGCGTCCATACAAAATCCAGTAGAAAACATCTCTGGCAACACTATAATATCCGCCAGTATATTTTCTGCTTTTTTTTCAATGGATAGGTAATTTTCTATTTTATTTTTCCAAATAATATCTAGATTTAAACCTGCAATTTTTAGACTTTTCATTTTCATTAAATATGAGAACAAAGGTAGAATAAAATGATAGAGAAAGCAATATCTAATGGAAAAGTCCGTTAATAATGTTAAATTTGCAAAAGTTAAATTCAATTAAAAATATAAAAAAATTATGAAAAAATTATTCTTCTCAATAGCGTTGGTTGTTTTGGGTGGATTAGTCTCTGCACAAGCCTATACAGGAAAAGCTGACAAAAAATTACAAGTAGGTCTCAATGGTTGGGGATACGGAACGGGATTGGTTGGCACATTTGACTATGGACTATCCAAGATTGTTTCGATCGGTGCAGGAGCTAATATTTATTTTTCGGGGTACAAAGATGGGGACAAAGACAATAATTTGTTTTTATTCGGAAGAGTAAATGCACATTTGCAAGAACCTCTAAATTTACCAAAAGAATGGGACATCTATCCTGGATTGGATTTAGGTGTTTTGCATAGTAATTTTGGAATAGGTGCTCATATTGGTGTCAGATATTTCTTCAACAACAATATAGGTGTCTATGGCGAGTTTGGAAATAATGGATCACTAGGAGTTTCTTTTAATTTCTAAATTTAAGAATCAATAACAAAAGGCAATCCTTGGGTAGTTTCTATCCAAGGATTTTTTTATTACATATCAAAAGAATCGTAATTAATGTCAATATCCTATTTTAGACAATTGGAGCAGGGTGAAAATAGAATTTAACAAAAATCAATAAAATAATTCAATCGTTTGTTTATTAAATATGAATTATACCCTTATCATTAAGTTCCATTAAATTATCACGCAATAATTTCAAAAAAAATAAAATAATTCTTATAAAAATATATATATTTGTACTTGATTAATAAAATTTTTAAAATATGAAAAATCTAAATTCTTTTAAAGATTTCAAAGAAAATCTTAAGAAAACAGGATTTCGGTATGCGTTTTTGCTACTGCTTTCCTTGATTATTCCTCAATGGACAACAGCACAGTTGTTTCCTGTTGCAGGTAACTGTACCACCGGATTAGGGACAAATGTTTACGCTCCCGCAAGTTCTAGCACTGCTCTATCAACGAGTAGGCATGCGGTTATCTATCCTGCTTCCCAACTTACAGGAATAGTAGGACAAACTCTAACCTCAATTTATCTGAACAAGATAACAGCTACTGATTTGGGAGGTACACCAAATCTCAAAATTTATTTGGCAACCACAACTTCTACAGATTTTGGTTCCACAAGTCCAGATTGGGCAACACTAATTACTGGTGCAACAAAAGTATATGACAACAACCCTGCAACCGCAACAGCAGGAGCTGTAGGTCCTAAACAATTGGTTTTTTCTGCCAATTTTGTTTATCCTACCAGCACTAACCTTATGGTAATGTTTGAATATGTAAATACAGGCAATACAACTAATGTAACTTGGGAATACGAATATACTTCGCCTTGTGTAAGCACCGCCAACAACAATACAACAAAATATGTAAATACCGTTGATGGTACTTTGGCAGCTGTACTTAACTCCTCCAATTATAGAAGACCAAGAATTGGATTTGATTACTTGGTTTCTTGTCCTGCACCAACTGCACTTACAGTTAATAATATCACTACTAATTCTGCCACTGCAAGTTGGACAATAGGAGGTACAGAAACTTCTTGGGATTTCGCTGTAGTTGCAGGTGGTTCCGGAATACCAACATCTCCATCGGTTGTTACGGCAAATACACAAAATATAAGCTCTCTTACTCCTAACACAAGCTACGATCTATATGTGAGAGCCAAATGTGGTGGTACAAATGGCGACTCCGTTTG
>JAFDZJ010000450.1 GCA_018266965.1 Bacteroidota bacterium | reverse complement strand
TAATAGAGAATGATATAGAATATGTACTCATCAACAAGGATAGTCTAACAAGATCCGAACTGAATACTTGGGTTTCTTTTTTGATGGAGTTAGACCTTAAAATGTTAAAAGCTCCTTCGATAGAAAAATTAAAAAATAAAAACATTTCCAATGGTTTTCAAAAAATACAAATCGAAGATTTGTTGAATAGAGAAAGTATATCTATGGACAAAACTGATGTAGAACTGCAATTGAATAATAAAAAAATTCTGGTAACAGGAGGAGCAGGTTCTATAGGTAGCGAAATTGTAAGACAAGTTGCCAAGTACAATCCTGCATTGGTAGTTGTATTGGATCAGGCGGAAACACCTTTGTATTCGTTGGAACTGGAAATGAAACAATCTTTCCCGCATATTGATTTTAGATTTGTATTAGCGGATATTTCCAATAAATATAAAATGGATGATGTTTTCAAAAAATATCAATTTGATGTGGTATATCATGCTGCTGCCTACAAGCATGTCCCTATGATAGAAGAAAATCCCCATGAGTCTATCTATGTTAATGTATTAGGGACAAAGTTGTTGTCCTCGTTTGCTTGTCAGTACAATGTCAGTACATTTGTAATGGTGTCCACGGACAAAGCGGTTAATCCAACCAATGTGATGGGTGCTTCCAAAAGAGTTGCCGAATTATTTGTACAGGCTTTACAGAATGAAGATTGCAATGGCACAAAATTTATTACTACCCGATTTGGAAATGTACTAGGTTCCAATGGCTCGGTAATCCCTCATTTCAAAAAACAAATAGAAAATGGTGGTCCGGTTACTATTACCCATCCCGATATTGTAAGATATTTTATGACCATACCAGAAGCTTGTGAGTTGGTTTTACAGGCGGGTACCATGGGAAAAGGTGGAGAAATATATGTTTTCGATATGGGCAAACCTGTAAAAATTTTGGATTTGGCAACCCGAATGATAAAACTCTATGGATTGGAACCCCATTTGGATATTCCGATAGTTTATACAGGATTGAGACCAGGCGAGAAATTATATGAAGAACTATTAAGCGACATTACGACAACAATACCTACCATCAACAAAAAAATCCTTATTTCCAAAGATCCTTGTAGAGTGTTTTCCGAGATAGATGATATGACCAAAAATATCATAAAAGCAGCCATTAGAAAAGATAAAATGGAAGTAGTAAGGCATCTAAAATACATTGTTCCGGAATTTGTGAGCAATAATTCTATTTATCAATCGTTAGATTAAAATAGAAAACTTATATTTGTGCTTCGTTTTTTATAAAAAATAAAATTTGTAAAATAGAAAACTTCAAAAAAGTATAAGTTTGTTTTAATGAATATTATAAATAGACGGACAACAAATCGTTTGTCTATTTGTTTGATAAATAACACCAAAATAATATATGAAGAAAATCGCTTATTTGTTTTTATCCGCTATCCTTTTGTTATCGGCATGTAAGAGTAAAACAAATATCAATTATATGGAGAATTTGCAGCAAGTAGCTCTTACTGCTTCCAAAGAAAATGCTATATTGACTATACAATCAGGAGATCAATTGGTGATTTTGGTTTCTGCAAAGGACAACAATGTGGTAAAACCTTTTAATCAAAATTATTCTTCATCGGAAAATCCTCTATACTCTTCTGCGAGTTCCAATGTACCTACACAGACACAAGTACCTATTGCTGGTCCAACCTATACTGTAAGTGCTACTAATACAATAGACTTTCCTATTATTGGGACAATTGCCACAAAGGATAAAACTATCGATCAGCTGAAAGAAGATTTGCAATCCAAACTGAAAAAATACATCAAAGACCCTTCTGTAAGCATAAGAACTGTAAATTTTAAAATTTCTGTTTTGGGAGAAGTTAATAAGTCCGGACGATTTACCATTCCCGATGGACAAACACTATCCGTGCTAGATGCGATTGCTATGGCAGGAGATCTTACCATATATGGAGAAAGAGAAAAAGTAATGGTATTGCGAAATGTGGACGGAGTTACTACTAGCAGTACTTTGGATATTTCCAAAGCAGATTTTATCATCTCACCATATTATTATTTGAAACAAAATGATATTGTGGTTGTCCCTGCCAACAAAACCAGACAAAATTCTGCTAAATATGGACCACAATCTTCGGTCTGGATAGCTATTGCTTCAGTTGCTATTGGACTTTTGGCCTTGTTCCTCAACAGGAAACAATTGTAAAAATTTTCTATAATCTTTTTTGAAATTAAAAGAAAAAAATGAATCAAGATATCGAATATAAAAAAGATAAATTCAACATCAGAGAAATTGTAAAACCCTACATCAGCAAATGGAAACTGTTTGTATTGTCGATATTGCTTTTTCTGGCGTTAGGGATTATTTATATTAAAATTTCAGCACCTGTCTATCTATCAGAAACAAAAGTGTTGATAAAAGATGCCAAAAAAATGTCCACCGCCTCTGGCGATTTTGGAGTATTACAAGGTTTAGCAGGTTTCAGTGGTATGGGTACCAATAGTATAGAAAACGAATTGGAAGTTTTTAAAACTAAAAAACTCATTGGTGATGTTGTCAAAGATTTGGGTGTACAAATCCCAGTGTATAGTATCGGGACTTTTTTCAATTCGGAATTGTATAAAAATACCAGTCCAATTTTTATCCGAGTGCTAACCGAAAAAGAGGTGGAAAAATTCCCAAAAGAACCTATTGATGTCAAGATAAAAGGAAATCAATTAATATTGTCCTCCAAAGAATGGAATAAGCCTATTGAAAGTACTTTTGATACCACTATTTCCTTACCATTTACCAATATTATTATTCAAAAAAATAAAAATTATACCAAGCCAAAATTCATTAAAACCAAAATCGACAACGAGTTTCAGTTCCGTTACCGTACTTTTGATGATGCGGTAGAAGATTATCAAAAACAACTTACGGTAGAGTTGGCAGATAAAGATGCAACTGTTATCAACCTGTCGCTGAAAGGACAAAATAGAGAAAAGTCCAAAGATTTTTTGAACAATTTGGTCCAATATTACAACCTAGATGCTATCGCTGACAAAAATTCTGAATCCTCCAAAACCAAAAATTTTATCGATGAAAGAATTACACTTATTTCCAAAGAATTGGGCGATGTAGAAAATCAAAGAGAACAATTCAAAAAGGCTAATGATATCGTTGATATTCCTTCCGAAGCTAGGCTCAATCTTCAATTGAATACCGAAGCTCACGCCAAAGAGTTGAATCTGGAAACACAATTGCAACTCAGCCAAATGCTTTTGGGATATCTTAATAAACAGAGTGCTTACCAAACTCTCCCGGCAAATGTAGGCTTGGACAATGTAGCAGCTAGTAAAAATATCGAAGTATATAATTCTTTAGTGTTACAAAGAAACAAACTAATGGAAAATGCTACCGAGGAAAATCCACTAGTGGTAGAAGTTGATGCACAAATCCGACAAATGCGTAACTCTGTGAGAGAAGGACTTTCCAAACATATCACGGCTCTCAATATGTCCAAAGCACAAATTAACACCGAACAAGGTGGTTTCGAGAATAAAATAAATAAACTCCCTACACAAGAAAAACTTTTTAGGAGTATAGAAAGACAACAACAGATTAAGGAAGGATTGTATTTGTTGTTATTACAAAAAAGAGAAGAGTCTGCAATTTCACTTGCTATGACAGCGGATAAAGCCAGGGTTATAGACAAGGCATACACTTTGAAAAAGCCGGAATCTCCAAAGAAAATGATTACTCTTGGTGTGGCTTTTCTTACAGGTCTGCTTTTGCCTTTTACAATCATCTATCTTCGTGAATTGTTTAATGATAAAATTGAAAACAAACACGATATTGAGAAGCTTTCCAATATCCCAATTATTTCAGAAATCCCAAGGATAAGCAGAAAAGACAATCCTCTAATCCAGATGAACGATGTTTCGCCAATTTCCGAAGCATTCAGGATATTAGTTACCAATCTTAATTTTGTTTTACCTAAAAAAGAAAAAGATAAAATTATAATGGTAACTTCTTCTACCAAAGGCGAAGGAAAAACTTTCGTTTCGTCCAACCTAGCAATTGCTTTGTCTTCTCCAAAAAGAAAAGTGTTGTTGATTGGTTCGGATATTAGAAATCCACAGTTGCAACGATATGACAACTCGAAATTTTCCGCTGCTGGACTTACAGAATATTTGGCAGAAAATGTTGATGATGTTAAGAGTATATTACATCCAAGTCCTTTTTCGACTAATTGCGACATCATCTATTCCGGAAGTATTCCGCCCAATCCAACTTCTTTATTAGAAAATGGAAGGTATCAAGAATTATTGAAAGTTGTAAGCGGTGTATATGATTATATCATTATAGATTGTGCCCCACTAATGCTGGTTACAGATACCATGATTATTGCAAATGTTGCAGATACTACACTATACATTACCAGATCCGAAAAATCCGAACAATCTTTCATAGATTTTGCTAATAAAGCCAGTGATTCCAAAAAATTGAACAATGTGAATTTCATTATTAATGATGTTACTAGGAGAAACTTTGGTTATGGCAATACTTTGGGTTATGGATACCATGCAGCCAATAAAAAATGGTGGCAATTTTTCCAATAAAAATACCATTGAATGATGACCAAGATCCAATCCTTGTTTTATAGACTAAAGGGGAAAGAATTCATCAATGCGAGTTTTTTTTCTGCAATTGCTTCTGTAGTAAAAATCCTAACCACACTCATCATTGGAAAATTCATCGCCTTGAAATTGGGTACAGAAGGATTGGCACTTTTCGGACAGTTGTATTCCTTTGTATTGATTATTTTGGTTTTCGGAGGAGGAGCAATGTCCCAAGGTATTGTGAAATATATAGCGGAATATCTTACAACAAAAGATCAACGACAATTGAAGTCCATGATTTCTACCTCATTCCAATTGTCTGTTATTTCTTCTGGTATTATTGGTTTGTTACTTATTATTCTTCCAAAAACTATCTCGTTTTGGATTTTTGACTCTCCGGATTACTATTATATTTTTTATGTTTTTGGTATATCATTGATACTGTATGTACTCAATAATTTTTTCATTGCAATAGTCAATGGACATATACAATACAAGAAAACCAACCAACTCAATATAATTTCCAATCTGCTAACCTTGGCAATTTCACTGTTACTTATCTATTTTTATGGTATCAGTGGAGCTTTGTTGTCGGTAGTGATTGCACCAGTATTTTCTTTTTTTGTAGTCATATTTATATTAAGAAATGAACCTTGGGTTTCTAAATCTTTTTTTTGGCAAAAAATAGAGCCAAAGCAAGTAAAATTATTAACTCACTTTATCATATTAGGGATTGTATCTTCTGCATTATTCCCTTGGTCTTCCATACTTATTCGGAATATTATTATTGATAAAGTAAGCCTTTCTGCAGCCGGTATTTATGAATTGGTAACTAGGATTTCTGGTGCCAGTCTTATGTTTTTTACCCTTACAGTTACCACCTATTTCATTCCAAAGATTTCTGGTTTAAAAAACATTAAAGAAGTAACCTCCGAAATAAAATCGGTTTATAAAATTATGGTTCCTTTTGTTGTTGTTATACTTATCGGGATTTTTGTTTTCAAGATTTTTTTAATTAAATTATTAGCAGACGATAGGTTTTTGGACGCTCAATATTTGTTTAAATATCAATTGGTGGGTGATTTTTTCAAAGTATGTGCTCAGATTTTTAGTTTTGCATTGGTTGCAAGAGCCAAAGTGTGGTGGGTAATAATTATTGATGTGTCTTCTATTGTAATCCAGATTGTACTCACCTATATTTTAGTAGGAATGTATGGGATTGAAGGTGCAGCAATGGCATATATGTTTATGTTTATTTTGTATTTCACCATATTTGCCATCTTGTTTTTAAGAAAAAAAATATTTTAGAATAGTATTGAAATGATTGCATTTAGTTTTAACTATTTTATCCTTTACGGTTTTTTTGCCTTTATTGCGATTTTATTTGCATTAAAGGTTGATGTACGCCAAAAACAGGCTAATGTATTGGGATTGATCATTTCATTATTTTTTGTGATTGCACTAGTTGTGCTCTTTGGAAGTAGAGGGGTCAATGTAGGTACAGATACCTATCTATACCGCTATCAATTTTCATTTTACAAAAAATTAGATTTTGGCACAGAAATTTTGGTAACTTGGCTTATGGCAACAATCCATTTGTTCACCAGTAATCCACAGGTCTATATTTTTTGGTTGAGCTTGATTTTTGTTGTTGTACTTTTTCTTGCGTGTGCTAATTTTTCCAGACTTTATAACTACAATGTGTTGTTTGTTTTTTTCTCTTTTGTTAGCTTGTATTTTTTTCAAAGTTTGGGGATTAATATCGTTAGACAAGGAGTTGCATTAGCATTTTTGTTTTTAGGAGTTGGCTTTTATTTGAAAAATCCAAAAAATATAGTTTCTTGGTTGTTACCAGTGCTTGTTGGGATTGGGTTTCATGTTACTTCTGTATTTGTACTGATAATTTTTATTTTGGTGGAATTGTTCCAAAAGTTGAAATTGAAATCGTATGTTATCATATACGGAATTTTTGTTATTCTCTCATTTTTCAAGGTAAGTGTACTTACTTTTGGTAATTCTATCGGGAAATTATTCCAAGGAGATAGGAGAGATAGTTACCTGAATGGCGATATGCTAAAAGAGTATAATGTAGGTTTCAAACCACAATTTGTTGCTTTCAATACTATTTTTCTTATTATTTTTTTATTGTTAAGGAAATACGGACAAAAGCAAAATAATTATGATATTCTACTAAAAGCTTATATTGGGATGAGTTGTGTATTTTTCTTGATGTTCCAAATTCCATATTCCGACAGATGGGGAGTAATGTCTTGGATGTTCATTCCATTTTTATTTGCACCAGTTTTCGGTGAGAGTGGAAAATACAGAACTTCCATTGCCGCCATTTTGTTTCTTGTTTGTCTTTTTATTATTTTCCAAACCATGTACTACAAACCATGAAACTAGTTACCATAGCCATACCGTTTTACAATGCAGAAACCTATTTAGCCGAAACAATAAACTCTGTTCTGGCACAAACTTTTTCAGAATTTGATTTGTTGTTAATAGATGATGGTTCCAAAGACAAATCACTTTCTATTGCCAAAGAATTTGAATTAAAAGATGCTAGAGTAAAAGTTTTTTCCGATGGAGAAAACAAAAATTTAGGATTCAGACTCAACCAAATTCCGACCTTG
>JAFDZJ010000044.1 GCA_018266965.1 Bacteroidota bacterium | reverse complement strand
CTTGTCCCTTTCCCACCAAGTTCTCCATGTATTGCTTTGTTCAAAGATGGCGAATTGGTTCACATGTTGGAAAGACATCATATCGAAGGAAATCCAGCAGAAGCTATTGCTGCAAATCTACAAGCTGCTTACCAAGAATATTGCTAATCAGATATAACCTTTAATATAAAAACCGCAATTTGTTTTGCGGTTTTTTGTATTAAAATTTCGTTATTCTAACAAAAAATATTCGGTCGGGTCAATCTATTCAATTTTTTAAAACTTGTAGTTTTAGTATAAATAACTGATTAATAGAAATATACTTTATTTTTTTCATTTCTTTAAATTTGTTTAAATTAGACCACAACAAAGTTTTATATTTATGAATTTCGAAGAAAATATGCATCCCGAGTCACAAATGATGTCTTTGGGATACCAACCTCACCTTTCGGAAGGTGCTATAAAATGTCCAATTTTCCAAACCTCAACTTTTGTATTTAACAATGCCGAAGAAGGAAAAGCATTTTTCGAATTAGCTTATGGACTCCGAGAGTCCAATCCCAACGAAGAAATGGGACTCATCTATTCCCGACTCAACAACCCCAATTTGGAAATCCTAGAAAACAGATTGGCAGTTTGGGACAAGGCAGACGATTGTGCAACATTCATTTCCGGAATGGCAGCTATCTCTACCGTTTTGTTAGAATTTCTAAAACCTGGTGATTTGTTAGTATATAGCGAACCTCTTTATGGCGGAACAGAACATTATATAACCTCCTATCTACCATCAATCGGTATTGATGTTTTGCCATTTCGACCCGGAGAAGAAAAATCTACACTGCAAGAAAAAATAAAAGCAACAGGCAAAGCAGATAAATTGGCAATGATATATATAGAAACCCCTGCCAATCCTACCAATGTATTGATAGATATAGAAGCCTGTAGAGCGGTTGCAGACAGTTTTGGAAACGAGAAAAAAGTAATCCTTGCCGTGGACAATACCTATATGGGTCCTATTTGGCAACATCCTTTGCAACACGGAGCAGACCTATCTATCTATTCAGCAACCAAATATATAGGAGGACATTCCGACCTTATTGCTGGTGCTATTTGTGCTAATAAAGAGCTGATACACAGGATAAAAGTACAAAGAACTTTTCTAGGAAATATGCTTTCCCCTTTTACAGCTTGGTTGATGTTGAGGAGTTTGGAAACCCTAAAAATCCGAATGGAAAGAGCAGCCAAAAACGCTGAAAAAGTTAATGAGTTCCTTCTTTCCCATCCAAAAGTAGAAAAAACATATTATTTGGGAAATATAAAAGACGGAGATGCAGAATTTTCGACCTACAAAAAACAATATTCTTCTGCCGGAGCAATGATTTCATTTGATGTAAAAGGAGGAGAAAAAGAAGCATTTTTATTATTAAATAACCTTAAAATGATAAAACTTGCGGTAAGTTTGGGAGGAACAGAGTCGCTTGTAGAACACCCAAAAACCATGACCCATTCCAGCCTACCAAAAGATTTGGCAGACCACCTACAAATTTCGGACAAATTAGTAAGACTCTCGGTAGGTATCGAGCATTATGAAGATATAATAGCAGATATTTCCCAAGCATTGGAAAAGGTATAAGAAAAGTATATTGCAGAGAAAATCTATACGATTTTATATTTGAAGGCAATAGATTAATAAAACAGAATGTAAGGAAAAGGAGAAATTAGGAAAAATGTCTTTTATAGAACCATTCCAAATTTCTCCAAAACTTGCATTTATTAGTTGATTATAGGTGGTATAATCCTGTACATCAAAATAAAAATTGTCCTAATCCGGGTAATATGGTTGCGACAAATTGTAGTGTATTTCTAAAAAATCACTTCCTGAACTCGTAGCCCAGATGGAAGTGGCATCCTTTTTATTTTTTTTATGTGAAATAAAATTTTTTAAAAAAAATAAAAAGATAGAACGGACAGCTGGACGAGTATTGAACGGAACTCGAACTGGTGTTGCTCCTAAATAATAACCACCAAGAATACAAGAAATGTATAAAACTAAGACTCTGTTTCTTTGGTGTCTTTTTCTTCTTCGGCATTGAAACCTGCAACTCCTCCGGAAACCGCAAATTTCATGGCAGAAGCGGCTGTCATACCAACTACTGGTTTGGTGTTTTTGGCATCGGTAACTATTACCCAACCGGATATGGCATAGGAATGAGGTAGATATACCGCTACAAAATCTTTTTTTTCTACAGCTGTCATTTCGGGTTGGGTAAGGAAGCCTATTCTCCAAATCTCCGGATTTTCATTGGTCTTTACCCAAACCGGATGATTGAATTTTTTTTTGTCGCCCACGAAAGAACTCATCACATCTTTGGTTGGGGTGTAGATATGTTTTACTCCGGGTGTTTTTTCCAATAACAAGTCCAACTGCTCAAAAATAAATTTCCCGAAAACAAATTTATTCGCCAAAAATCCTAAAAAGGTAGTTACCAAAATGGCAGATACAAATACCAATCCTGGAATTTCTTTTGCTACGGACGGGATAATATTGTCAATAGAGGAAATTACTGTCCATATCACAAATACGGTAAGTCCGATGGGGCCTATAATTGCTAATCCATGAAGAAAGGATTTGAAAAACAGATTGATGACTTGGTCTATGGATTTTTTTTTCATGATTTATCCGTGTATTGTTTCTTTTGTTCCGTAGGACTGGATGATTTTTGCTTCATACTCCAACCATTCTTCCCATCTTTTGTTTACTTTTTCTGGTTGCCCAAGTTTTCTAGCAAATGCTATAAAAGTTGTGTAATGATTGGCTTCGGAAATCATTAATTCCTGATAAAACTGTTTCAGCTCTTGATCTTTGATGTTTTCGGTAAGGACTTTGAATCTTTCGCAACTCCTAGCCTCTATCAATGCTGCAAATAACATTCTGTCCACCAAATAATCTTCTCTGGAACCTTGGACAATGAATTTGTAAAGGTCATTTACATAATCGTCTTTTCTTGTTCTGCCGAGTACTCCTCCTCTTTTTTTTATGATTTCGTGTACTTGGTTGAAATGGTCCATTTCTTCCATAGCAATTGCTGTAAGTTCGGCAACCATATCGGTATGTTCCGGCACCATGGTTATTAGCCCAATTGCATTGGTTGCAGCTTTTTGTTCGCACCAAGCATGGTCGGTAAGGATTTCTTCTAAATTATCTTCGGCTATATTTGCCCATCTGGGATCGGTAGGTAGTTTTAATTTGAACATACTAAATAATCTTTATTAAATTTGGAATTGTCCAGCATCAATATTTTGAGGTTGAAAAGGTAGGTTTTTTATGTCTTCTTTGGATAGAATTTTGCAATTTTCTGAAACAAATTCTTTCAAAATTTCAGTAATCCTAGCATCTGGAATTGTTGAACGACGAGTGCTGGTATCAATCCAAACTCCAAATGCCTCGGAAGTAGCACAATGAGTTCCGCAAGGCAAATAAAATTTGTGCAGAAACTGATAGATTCCTCCATCTTCGGAAACGCCATTTATTTCTAAACTTACAAATACAGATTGCCCATGATGTATCTCTTTGAAAAAGGAATATTTCTCATGTAGTATCACTGGTCCTATTCCGATTTTGGAAAGTTCTTTCAGGGAAAGTCCTTTTTGGTGCATAAAAGCCATTCTGGTTTGGGCACAATATTCCACATAAGAGGAATTTGCCAAATGAAAATTGGCGTCCAAATCGCTCCATCTTACTTCAAAAGGGTGGTAATATACTGACATAAATTTGTTTTGTTAGAATAATAAATTAAAGTTCAAAAATAGGGATAATTTTTATTTTAATGTGCAGGACTATAAAATGAATACGACGATCACATTTAAAACTTAATAAAATAATTATTTTTATCACATTGTTCTTTTGCCTTGAAAACGAAGTTTCGGCGTAGCCAATCAAAAGAACCAAATGCCCACGGTTTAAACCGTGGGCTTCACATTTTGGCTCACATAAATTTTGTGGGGATTAGGTGAATAATTTTTCCAATCTAAAGAGAAAAAACTTGACATCTATTACTCCTCTTTGGTTGGCTCTAAAAAGTTTTATTTTTGAGTTAAATGATTCTGCATTTGCATTGGTTTGCCTATTATTGAAAAAATTTAAAATTGTATCGAAATGATAATTTAAGCTGTTGGCAACGGTATTGAACTCTTTTATTTTTAATTCTGTCGTTTTTTTTATCCAATATTCCATTTTATCTTTTGCGACAAATTTCAATTGTTCTTCATAGATGTTTCTGAATTCCAAAGTGTGATCATAGGCTTCCTTCAAAATAGGATAGTTTTCAAATAACAACTCTGCCCTTTGTTTCTGATTATCAGTCCATTCATTTGGTTTTTTCACAATAATATATCGGCTTCTAGCCAAAAGTTGTTTTGGACTATCTCCATTAGACAAGACTGGTGGAATATATGTCAACCCCTTTTCTCTAGCTGTTTTGATAGCTTTGTTTTCGTCCTCAATGGCTTGCCATCTATATTTTATTCGGATATGCTGAAGGGCATCCAATACTAATTTCACAACATGAAATCGGTCTGTAACCAAAGATGCCAACGGAAAGCTCATTCGGGAAGCTAGTTGCATATTGCTAGCCATATCCATCGTAACTTCCTTTACTAATGTGCGTTGTTCTAATGGTATTATCTCTAAAACAGACCTGATATTTTCACTTTTTGTCCCTTTAATAGCTGCAATAAGTGTTTTCCTTTTTCCTTTACCATTTTTGTTAGTTACGAAAGTATAAATTTCCCCTTTAGATAGGCTTACTTCATCGATACTGATGTTTTCGCCAATATTTTGAGGATAAATTAGATAATCTTCTGCATGATTTTTTTGTTCCCAATCTTTAAAACCGCTGATTTTTTTCTTATAATGGCGTTGTAATAAATTAGCCTTAATGCCGTAATAACTCGCAATATTACTTATCGTATCTTCTCGGGTCTCGACCTGTACCTTTTAAAAAATCTGAAAGTTCAACCGTTAATTTAGAACCCTCAGCTATAAAAGAATAATCACTTTTTATTTCTATTGATTTATCCGATTTATTACGCCATCTGCGTATTCTGATTACTAGATAAACCGCTTTTCCACGAATAGGAAAATCTTGCACTGTTGTACTATTGTAAAAGCCTTTCGACTCGTATTGTGATGAATCATATCCTTTTGGTAAGATATTTTTCTCATCAAGATAAATGTAAAAACAATCTTTTTTGTCTTTTAGGTTACCCAGTTCTGAAAATTTTATAATATCAAAATATCGAAGTAAATCGGTCGGTAAAAAAGAAGAAAATATGCTGAAATCCATCTAATAATTTTTTCCAAATTTACAACCTACTCCCCATTTTTTTTATGTGAGCCGTACAAAGGCACGGACTGGACGAGCTTCTACAAAAGTTCCGTGAGCAATATCGGTAGTTTTATTTTTTTGGTTTAAAGTAAAGTTTTAATCCTTTACTTTCAAACTCAAAAGTTGCATTTGTTATTTGAATCTAGAAACAATAAAAAGTGCAAGAATATTCCTCACACTTTTTACTATTTCAAACATTTTTAAAAATGATTT
>JAFDZJ010000449.1 GCA_018266965.1 Bacteroidota bacterium | reverse complement strand
TTGTTTTAAAGTCCAAACCTCCTGAGCTTGGCCTACATTCCAACCTGACAAAACTATCAAGCTAAATATGAGTTTGCGAGTATTCACTAACATGATAAAGTAAATTTTTTTATTTCTGTTTATTGATTGAAAAATAAGCAATAGCCGTAAAAACTATTGTAACACTAATTCTGAACAATATTGCGAAAACCGTTTTTGTTTCGTAGATACCACCAGAATAAATATGAATAAACAAGCCTATCAATGCAACTACCAAAATAACAGTTGCTACCGATAAGGCTTTAAAAGTCCAATTTTTTATTTTTAGAAAACCATAAGCCGAAATAAGATAAAGCAAGCTGCTGATAAAATTTGCCCAAACGATAAACAAGACATAGTTTCCTTCTTTGGCTCGTATTCCAAACCAGTCAAAGATTACTGAAGAGCTAAGGAATAAGGTTAAAAAACCAAAGCCGACAAGTAAAATACTGGATAGATATTGTACTATTTTTTTCATTTTTCAATCATTTTCAATATTCCATCTAAAACGGATTTTCCGTCCTTTATTAAATTTGATTTATGTCCTGATAATTTCCATTTCAGTACGGTCATTCTCATTCCACCAATAATGATGGTTGTTAGCGTAGAAGCTCCAATCAATTTATTGTATTGTCCTTTTTCTTGACCCTTTACAATATTTGTTTTTACATACTCCTGCATCATATTCATTATTTCAGCCACTTTATTACTCAAACTTTCATCAAAATGGAAAATGCTTTCTGCAAAAATTACACTCACAATGGCAGGTTTGTTTGTAAAAGTTTGTAGTTGAGAATTAAAAATCGCTCTTAATTCATCAGCAGTCGTGTCAGTTGGTTTAAAAGAAATAGACTGAATACGGTTTTTCATTTCCGTTTTGAAGTATTCCAGCAAACTCAATAAAATTTCATTTTTGCTTTTGAAATGTCTGTACAATGCAGGTTCAGATAAACCTATATCTTCTGCCAACGTTTTGATGGTCAAATTCTTAATACGATATTTTGAAATACGGTTGGTAGCCGCTTCCATTATTTCAATTTGTCTATCTGTAAATTCTTGCATACTTGTCTAATTTATTTTATGTTAGTTAGTATTCACTCGCAAAAGTAAAAACTAAATTTTAATTGGGCAAATAAAATTTAAAAAAAGTTTTGAATTTTTTAAAACCTATAACTAAGTTCGTAAAATTATTGTGTTTATTTAATGACTGATTAAAATATTTCAATCCAGCCCAACCGACGCATTCATTTGTAAATCACTACACATGGAGCAATTTCATTTTCTTTGTATTGCGTTTTAGTATCTCAATGACTTGTTTATTTTTTCAAATGATTTCACAGGATTATTTTTCTATATACAAATGAAATTCTGGGTCAGAGCCAATTTCGAATAAATTATTTTCGTCTGTTTGTTCTAATTCTCTAAAATTAATCGTTAAGTTTCTATTAAAATACTCATCTTTCTGTTGTTTATTGTTTAAGTGTGTCATTCGATAAGATGAACGCTAACGATTCTTTTTCCCCTATTTTTTTTATGATTTTTACAACTTCATTATTTCAAAAACATTCTGACCAAACTATCCAATTCTTTTCTTTATAATAATTTCGTAACCCAAATAGAGTAGTGGTAACGACATAACTCCCAACTCAAAAGCATGAGCAATGGCTTGTTCTGGTGCAAAGGTAACTGCATATATTAATCCGAAAAAAGCACCTCCCAAATGTGCTGCGTGTCCAACATTGTCTTGTGGGTTGGGATTAATCATCATATAAACAGAATATCCGAAATATAAAAGTCCAAAGATATAACCGGGGATAGGAATGGGTATAAAGAAAAAATATATTCCGATAGTAGGGAAAATAGCAATTGCACCGAATAATATCCCAGAAACTCCTCCACTTGCACCGATGGCAGAATACCATGATTGATGTTTGTAAAGAAACAAACAAAAAATATTTCCCAAAATCATAGAACCAAAATAGATAACCAAAAATGGAATATCTCCAAAAGACTGGATAACTATTGGTGCAAAAAAATACAAAGTCAGCATGTTGAATATGAGGTGAGACCAACTTCCGTGTAGAAATCCAGCGGATAACAATCGGATATATTCACCTTTTTGTACGGCTCCTACATTGAATTTGTACTTCTCGAAAAAAGAGAAATCCTGAAATCCCTTCATGCTTACCGTAACGGAAAGGATAATAATACCAATTAAGTATAGATTCATTTTAAATATTAATTTTTATTACATTTTTTTATTTTATTCGGAAATGGAATCATCAAAAAGACTACCAATTTCTCCTTCTTCATCTATGTTTTCAGATGATTTATGGAAATTTGTTTCAGGTTCTTCAATTTCTTCTTCTATAATTTCTGGAATTTCTATATTGATGGATTTTATTTTGTCTTTTACAAATTGATTTCCCATTGCTTTCATTCCTTTTACAGCAATGTATTCATCGATATTTATATTTTCAGTTTCTTTTATTTTTCCATTTTTATCTTTCGCAAAAACTATTTCTGCAACACAACCATCTGTTGTCCCAACAAATTCTACAAATGATTTTGGATGTTCACTTGGCATAAAATTTTGAATATTAGGAGAGTTTTCCAATAAAAATCTTTTGATAAAATAGATGTTTTTCTCTCCATCGAAATAGATACAAGTGATGGCTTGTTCTGGTTTCCATTTTTCTAGGATAATATATTCGTCATCAAAACGATTGCTAAGGTCAAATGAAATAAGTTTGGCTTCACCTTTTGGTGTTATGGTTAGGATTTTGTCATCTCCTTTGAAACTTCCTAGTAGTTGTCCTCTTCCTTCGGCATTCAACCTACGAATAGTTTCATCAAACCATATTTTTCTGGGAGCAAGAGTAGAAATTCCTTCTTCCTTCAATTCAATTTTTTTGATTGCATATTTAGTTACCAAATTTCCTTTGGAGTCCCTTCCTTTTATTGCTAATTCGGAGAAATTTATTTCTATTTTGTTTTTTCTAATCCTAGCATTTGGTTTTAGCAAAATAGTAACAGTTTCGGCTTCGCCATTGGGATTTGCAGAAAAATATAGCATTTCGGAACCTTTGGTGTCCGAAGCTAGTTTGTATTCATTATTTCTAGTAACTCCGGTTACAGAAAATCTTTTCATGTAGTATGCACCATCTCTACCTTCACGGTAGATCATGTTATAAACGGTTCTTTTATCGTTTTTCTTAAAAATACCTACATGCTCTATATTTTTTCCAATAAAAGTTTTGGTTTCTACTTTTACAACCTTCATTGTTCCATCTTTTTGGAAGGTAATGATGTCATCAATATCCGAACAATCAAATAGGTATTCGTCTTTTTTTAGAGAAGTACCAATGAAGCCTTCTTCTCGGTTCACAAAGAATTTTTCGTTGGCTACCGCTACTTTTGTAGCATCTATGGTATCGAAAATTCTAATTTCGGTTCTTCTTTCTTTGTCTTTTCCGTATTTTTTTTGGATGTTTGTATAGTAGTCTATTGCAAAGGTAATTAGGTTGGCAAGATTATGTTTTACCTGTTCTATTTTTCCTTCTAATGAAAGTATGTTTTCTTTGAATTTGTCCAAATCGAATCTGGAAATTCTTTTAATTCGGATTTCGGTTAATTTCACAATATCTTCTTCAGTAACAGCTCTTAGTAAATGTTTGGTGTGAGGTTTTAGACCTTCATCTATGGTAATAATTACTTGTTCCCAAGATTTTACTTCTTCGATATCATGATAAATTCTATTTTCAATAAAAATTCTTTCCAAGGAAGAGAAATGCCAACTTTCTTGTAATTCATGTAACTCTATTTCCAATTCTTTTTGAAGTAGAGAAACAGTATGGTCGGTATTCATTTTTAATATCTCCGAAACCGATAGAAAAGAAGGTTTGTCACCAACAATTACACAAGCATTTGGTGAAATTGTTACTTGACAATCGGTGAAAGCATACAGAGCATCAATGGTTTTGTCCGGAGAAACATCATTATGCAGATGGATAAGTATTTCTACCTTGTCGGAGGTGTTGTCCTCTATTTTTTTTATTTTTATCTTGCCTTTTTCATTGGCTTTTAAGATAGTATCTATCAAATCGCCAGTAGTTCGGGAGAAAGGCAATTCTGTTATTACCAAACTATGTTTGTCTTGTTGTGCAATTTTGGCTCTAGCTCTTATTTTGCCACCTCTTTGTCCATCATTGTATTCGGATACATCTACAAATCCTGCGGTTAAAAAATCCGGATAGAGTTCGAATTTTTTTCCTTTAAGATAGGCAACCGAAGCGTTGATGAGTTCGTTGAAATTGTGTGGTAATATTTTGGTGGAAAGTCCAACTCCAATACCTTCTACACCTTGGGTAAGTAGGAGTGGGAATTTTACAGGCAAATCGATAGGTTCGTTGTTTCTGCCATCATAAGATTTTGTCCAATCTGTGGTTTTTGGATTGAAAACTACCTCCAAAGCAAACGGGGTAAGTCTTGCTTCAATATATCTGGCAGCTGCAGCAGAGTCGCCAGTAAAAATATTTCCCCAGTTTCCTTGGGTATCAATCAATAATTCTTTTTGACCAATTTGTACCATGGCATCGGTAATAGAAGCATCTCCATGAGGGTGGTATTTCATGGTGTTTCCAACGATATTGGCAACCTTGTTGTATCTACCATCTTCCAACTCTCTCATAGAGTGCATAATCCTTCTTTGTACGGGTTTTAGTCCATCAAATACAGAAGGAATAGCTCTATCCAATATTACATAAGATGCATAATCCAGAAACCAATCTTTGTATAGTCCGGATACTTTTTTTAGTTGTTCCTCTTCGTTGGGTTGCTCTTCTAACATAGTCTAGTTATCGTTGATTTTAGATTTTTTTTTATTGTCTTGAATGATTTTTGATAATGAATATTTTATGTCATTAACTTCTTTTTTGGTAAGATAAGAAATGTCATATTTTAGTCTTACGGATTGGTGTTTTTTACTATGAATTACAATATATAATTTTTTTATGATAAATAAATTTAATATATTATAGCTTAATATTTTGTACTTAGGAAACTCATCATTGGAAATTTTAGACCAAAACAAAAAATTATTTTTATTTTTTATGGTAAGAGTTTCACTATCGCTATCATATTCGAAAATTTGTCTTCCTCGCAGGTAGAATAAAACTATAATTAACAATGGTATTAATAATAATAAATTTTCTTCTATTCCTAATAAATTGAATTTCAGTTTTTCTAATAAATACAATCCTAAACAAAGCAAAATAATTGCAATAATTACGGTGTTTAAAAAATCGTATAACGGTTTTTTGTGTCTATTTGTTAATCTCATCGTGTATGTGTTTTTTTAGTTTTTTTTAATTTGTTTTTTTTAAATCATTTTTTTTTAATTTTTTAGATGATTTGTTTGTTGTGTAGTTTATTTTATCTCAACCTTAATCTCAACCTTAATCTCAACCTCAATTACTAATATTATTATCCTCTACAACAAGGTTTTGTAGTATAAATTGTTGTCTATCCGGTGTGTTTTTTCCCATATAGAATTCCAATAATTGTTCTATGGTTTGGTCTTTTCCTAGTACAACAGGTTCTAACCGAATATCTTTGCCAATAAAATGTTTGAACTCGTCTGGGGAAATCTCTCCTAATCCCTTGAAACGAGTAATTTCTGGATTTTTTCCCAAATCATTCAGAGCTTGTATTCTTTCGGACTCGGTGTAGCAATATCTTGTTTCTTTCTTGTTCCTTACCCGGAAAAGTGGGGTTTGCAATATGTACAAATGACCATTTTTTATGACATCCGGGAAAAATTGTAGGAAAAAAGAAATCATCAACAATCGTATGTGCATACCATCGACATCGGCATCAGTAGCTATTATAACTTGGTTGTATCGTAAGTCTTCCAAAGATTCTTCAATATTGAGGGCGGCTTGTAACAAGTTGAATTCTTCATTTTCATAGACCACTTTTTTGGTAAGTCCATAACAGTTGAGGGGTTTCCCTTTTAGCGAAAAAACAGCTTGTGTTTCTACATCTCGTGATTTTGTAATAGAGCCGGAAGCCGAATCACCCTCTGTAATAAAAATTTGTGTTTCAGCCTTTCTTACAGCTTTTTGGTCATTGTAGTGTTGTCGGCAATCTCGGAGTTTTTTATTATGGAGAGAAACCTTTTTGGCTCTTTCTCTCGCTAATTTTTGTATTCCGGAAAGTTCTTTTCTTTCTCTTTCGGAGATAAGGATTTTTCTTTGGATGGCTTCTGCAACTTCGGGGTTTTTGTGAAGAAAATTATCCAATTTGTTTTTGAGGAAATCAATTACAAAAGTCCTTACAGTTGGACCATTGGGACCAATATCGTTGGAGCCTAGTTTGGTTTTGGTTTGGGATTCGAAGACTGGTTCTTCAACATTTATAGAAATGGCTGCGACTATTGATTTTCGAATATCCGAAGCATCGAAACTTTTATTGAAAAATTCTCGGATTGTTTTTACAAACGCCTCTCGAAAAGCATTGAGGTGCGTACCTCCTTGGGTAGTATTTTGTCCATTAACAAAAGAAAAATAGGTCTCTGTGAGAGATTTGTCGGTATGTGTAATTGCCACTTCTATATCTTCATCTTTCAGATGGATAATAGGGTATAGCGTTTCGCTTTCCAACTCCTCTTCCAAAAGGTCTTTCAGTCCGTTTTCGGAAAAATAAGTTTCGCCATTGAAAATTATTTTCAATCCTGGATTGAGGTAGGCATAATTTCGGAGCATTCTTTCGATATACTCTTTTCGGTATTTGAAATGTAAAAAAATACTAGAGTCTGGGACGAATGATATTTCGGTACCATTTCTGTCGGAAGTATCGATTTCTTTGTGATTTTCGGTAATTAATCCTTTGGAAAACTCGGCTGCTTTCATTTTTCCATCACGGAAAGATCTTACTTTGAAAAATTCGGAAAGGGCATTTACAGCTTTTGTACCTACACCGTTTAATCCTACCGATTTTTTAAAAGCCTTACTGTCGTATTTTCCACCAGTATTCATTTTAGAAACGGCATCAACAACTTTACCCAAAGGAATACCTCTTCCGAAGTCTCGGACAAGCATTTTGCCATCGTCCAATTTTATTTCAATCCTTTTTCCGGATTTCATACGGAATTCGTCGATAGAATTGTCCAAAATTTCTTTTAGCAAAATGTAGATTCCATCATCTGCGGAAGAACCATCACCCAATTTACCGATATACATTCCCGGTCTTAATCGGATATGTTCTTGCCAATCAAGGGTCTTAATATTATCTTCGGAATAATTAACTTCCTGTATATCACTCATATAGAAATTTGTACTATCTAAATATTATTTAATTTGTTTGTCGAAACACAAATATAATAAAAATGTGTTAAAAATACAGTGTTTGTTAATAAAATGTTTCAAAATCTCAATCTTTTTTGACTAGATTTTTTTTATTTTTGTTGAATTATCTTTAATGTATATAGTTAGTTTAATGAGAAAATTACTTTTGTTTTTTTTAATGTATTTTGGTATCTCGGTTTTTTCACAAAAAATTATGCTGGAACCACTCTTGCAAGATGAAATAAGTATTAGGGCGATACTTGTAGATGAGGGGAAAATTATTTATTCCTCAACTAATTCTACATTCGGGATTTTGGATTATTCCCAAACAATTCATCAAAAAAAAATAAAGATTTCGGACAAGAAATTACAATTCAGAACCTTGGCACAAGATAGGTCGAATTATTATACCATCAATATAGAACAACCAGCATATTTCTTTAAAATTGATAAAAAAACACTAGAATCTGTTGTAGTTTTTACAGATTTTCAGGAAAAATCTTTTTATGACGCTCTGATTTATGATGCAGGAAAATTTTATACTTTTTCGGATCCAGAAAAAGATGGTAAATTGAAATTTATTTCATTCCAAATGGGTGATGATAACTTTCAACTAGAAAATATTGGCAATAATGCACCAAAAATGATAGATGGAGAAGCTGCCTTTGCGGCAAGTAATACCAATATTGCTTTTTCATCAAAATATATTTGGTTGGCAACAGGTGGGCAAGTTTCTAGGATATGGAGGTATCAAAAAAATAAAAATAAATGGGAGGTTTTTTCTACTCCTTTTGTACAAGGGAAAAGTTCGCAAGGAATGTATTCTATTGATTTTTTGGATAATAATTTTGGAGTTGCAGTTGGTGGAGATTATACCAATCAGGCTGCTAATGAAAATAATATTGCTATTACCAAAAATGGGGGTAAAACTTGGAAGATTGTCGCTTCTGGAAAAAATGAAGGTTATATGACTTGCGTGAAAATAAGACCCAATACAAATGGAAGAGAAATGATTGCAGTGGGAGATAATCATATTTCTTATTCTAAAAATTTTGGAAATTCGTGGACTAAACTTTCAGACGAAAAAGGATTGTATGTTTGTGAATGGATTGATGAAAATACATTAGCTTTCGCTGGAAAGGGTAAAATATTGAAAGGAAAATTAATTGAATAAAAAAGAGTATTTTTGAAAGATGATACAAGCGAAAAATATACATAAATTTTATGGCGATTTGGAAGTTCTGAAAGGAGTCGATGTCCATATAAAAAAAGGAGAAGTAGTTTCCATAGTTGGAGAGTCGGGTGCAGGAAAATCCACTCTTTTACAGATTTTAGGTACTTTGGACCTTCCGTCGCAACCCCAACAATTTCAAACTGAAATATTGATAGATGGACAATCTTTTATGAATATGAAAGATAAAGAATTGTCCAAGTTTAGAAATCAAAATATTGGATTTGTTTTTCAGTTTCACCAGCTGTTACCAGAGTTTACTGCTTTGGAAAATGTTCTACTTCCTACTAGGATTTCAGGGAAAAATGAAGAGTTTTTGGATAAAGCTTATTCGCTTTTTGAAGATTTGAAAATAATTGACCGATTACACCACAAACCCAACGAACTTTCCGGTGGCGAAGCCCAAAGAGTAGCGGTAGCAAGAGCATTAATCAATTCGCCAAAAATAATTTTTGCCGATGAACCAACCGGGAATTTGGACTCCAAAAATGCCGATGATCTACATCAACTTTTTTTTGATCTTCGGGACAAATACAATCAAACTTTTGTAATTGTTACTCATAATAATAAGTTAGCAGAGGTTACGGATAGAAAATTAGTCATGAAAGATGGACTAATACTATAGAATTTCAATACATATTAATTGTAAAAGTTTAGCAATGTCCATAAAATTTCTTGCAGAAGACGATAGACCTAGAGAAAAATTTTTATTGAAAGGTAAAAGTACACTCTCGGATTCGGAATTGTTGGCAATAATAATGGGAAGCGGAAACAGAGAGGAAACCGCAGTGGAATTGGCTAGGAAAATTTTGGATTCGGTTGGCAATAACTGGCATAATCTCTCCAAACTTTCGGTGCAAAATCTCATGCAATTCAAAGGGATTGGTGAGGCAAAAGCTATTGCCATTGCTACAGCATTGGAAATTGGTAGGAGAAGAGCATTGCAAGAAGTGCCGGAAAAAACTAAAATAAATGACCCAAAAGATGCCTATAATATTTTGCACCCTTTGTTGGGAGATTTGCAAATGGAGGAGTTTTGGGTAATATTTGTCAATCATCATAATAAAATATTACACAAAGAAAAAATATCTCAAGGAGGAATTAGTGGGACTGTTGTAGATGTAAGGTTAATTTTCAAAAAAGCAATGGAGCAATTTGCAACAGGAATTTTTATTGCTCACAATCATCCTTCCGGAAATTTGAAACCAAGCCAAGAAGATATAAAAATTACCAAAAAAATCCAAGAAGCAGGTAGGATTATGGAGATAACTTTATTAGATCATTTAATCATTACCCAAAACGCTTTTTTTAGCTTTGCCAATGAAGGTTTGTTATGATTAGAAAAATTCTATATAGCGATATTGATTTTCAGAAATATAATTATTGTGTAGAAAACGCAGTACAAACTATTTTTTTTGGAACTAGTCATTATTTGGATACCATCATTACAGGAAAATGGGAGGTTTTGGTTTTTGGTGATTATCAAGCAGTGATGCCTATACCTTTTGTGAAAAAATATGGAGCAAAAATTGTTATTATGCCCATGCAAACCCAACAATTAGGTGTCTTTTCCCAAAAAGATGATTCGATGATTAATCAACTTTTTTTAGAATTTTTGAATAAGAATTATTTGGTTTATCAATACTCATTTAATAGCAATAACCATTTTGTTGCAAGTTTGTCCTCCAAAACCAATTTTTTAATTTTTCCTAATGAATATTCCAATGTAAAAAAAAACTATTCTGTACACAGACGACGGAATGTTAGGATTTTAGATAAATTGAAAGACAGAATAACATTTGATGAAGAATTGGACATACAGCAATCGTATGATTTTGTATTGAAAAATAATTTAGGAATGACTGATTCTAGCAATTTGAAATTTCTAAAAAACATGGAGAAATTACAGAAAAAAGGATATTTGGAAATTTATAACTTGTCTATTGATAACCTAATAGCTTCACAGATGTTTTTGGTAAAAGGCAATAAAGAATGTATAATGGTAGGATTAATTAATAATAAAAAATATAGTCAATACAACTCTTCTTCTATTATTATAGATCAAATTTTACAAAAATATATTCCTAATTATCTTTTCAATTTTCATGGAAGTTCTATACCTGTAATAGCGGATTTTTTTTCAAGATTTGGAGCAGAAAAACAACGATATGCTATTGTAGAAAACACCAAAATAAAAATGGTTCTGAAATTTATTTTGTCAAAAATTTTCAATATTAATGATAATTCAACCAATTAATTATATATTTGTAATAATAAATTTAATTTTAAAAATGAAAAAATTTTTACTACTCTTCCTAGGAATAATTGTGTTAGGTTTTACTACCTCTTGTAGAAAAGACGATAACTCAGAAAATCCAGCCTTATATACCAATGCCGACAAATATGTGAAAGATAGCGATGGCGAAAGATATACTTTGGATACAGCACAATTAATAGGTGTAAAAGCTCAAAACAACACACAAACCAATCAATATACAATTATACTTTCTGGCACTGTAAATGGGGTGTTGAGGAAAATAGAATTGGTACAATCTTTTCCTTTTAATGATAAATTAGAAGGAGGTTTTAGTACTACTAGTACCATAAGAAATATTAGCAAAACCCAGTCCAAATACACCAGAGGTACAACAGTTATTAATACTTTTGACATTATTACCAGTAGTATAGTTGATATGGATTCGCATAATTTTAAAGTTATATTTTCTATAAAGACTCAAGGAGGAGAAGTGATAACAGGTGCTTATACAGGTCAATTTCAGGTGGACATCAATTAATTTAAAATCTACAATAAACCTATAACCAATGTTCATCTATAATTTATGATGAACATTTTTTTTGTTTTTCATTTTTTTTTAAAGTAAATCAAAACATTCTTCACTGAAAAATAAAGATTTTTTCTTATTTTTGCTCACTAATTTCTATCAACTATGAAAGAATTTTCGAAAGAAGTTTACCTAAAATGGTATGCAGATATGACAATGTGGAGAAGATTTGAAGACAAATGTCGTTCTCTATATTTAAAACAAAAAATCAGAGGATTTTTACATTTGTACAACGGACAAGAAGCCATTCCAGCGGGTTTTACCCATGCTATGGATCTTTCCAAAGACAGTATGATTACCGCATATAGATGTCATATCCACCCAATGGCAATGGGAGTAGATGCAAGAAGAATAATGGCAGAACTCTGTGGAAAAGCAACAGGAACTTCCGGAGGAATGGGAGGTTCTATGCACATATTCAGCAAAGAACACCGTTTTTATGGAGGTCATGGTATTGTAGGAGGACAAATCCCTTTGGGAGCTGGAATTGCGTTTGCCGATAAATATTTTGATAGAAAAGCTGTGAATATCTGTTTCTTTGGTGATGGTGCTGCAAGACAAGGCTCATTGCACGAAACTTTTAATATGGCAATGAATTGGAAATTACCAGTAGTATTTGTGGTAGAAAATAACCAATATGCTATGGGAACTTCTGTAAAAAGAACAGCCAATCACGAGGATATTTACAAACTAGGTCTAGGATATGAAATGCCTTGTATGCCAGTAGATGCTATGGATCCTGAAAAAGTTGCAGAAGTGGCTTATGAAGCTATCGAAAGAGCTAGGAGAGGAGATGGACCTACTTTTATAGAAGCCAGAACTTACAGATTCCGAGGTCATTCTATGTCGGATGCCGAACCATATCGCTCCAAAGACGAGGTGGAACTACACAAGCAAGATGATCCAATAGAATTGGTAAAACATAGAATTTTGGAAAACAAATGGGCAACCGAGCAAGAATTGGAAACCATAGAAAATGACTCTCGCAATTTTGTAGAAGAATGTGTCGAGTTTATGGAAAATTCGCCCTATCCAAATTCAGAAAAAATCTATGAATATGTATATGCACAAGAAGACTATCCTTTCATAGACAAATTAGAGAATTAATTGTTTTCCAACTGAATTGTTTTATTTGGAATTAATACTTATTTTATAAAAACATCATAAAAAAAATATGGCAGAAGTTGTAACCATGCCTAGACTTTCGGATACAATGACCGAAGGAAAGGTAGCCAAATGGCACAAAAAACTAGGAGACTCTGTAAAAGAAGGCGATATACTAGCAGAAATAGAAACAGACAAAGCTGTTCAGGATTTTGAAACAGAATGGAGCGGGACTATTTTGTATATTGGTGTTAATGAGGGAGATGCTGCACCTGTGGATAGTATCCTAACAATAATTGGAAAAGAAGGAGAAGATATTTCGACACTTTTGGGTGGGAATACAAATGTAGCAACTACAACGGTACCAGAAAATATCCCAAGCATTACCCAAACTGCTGAAAAATCAATTGAAATCCCGTCTGGTGTGGAAGTTATTAATATGCCAAGGCTATCCGATACAATGACCGAAGGAAAAGTTGCAAAATGGAATAAAAATGTTGGCGATACAGTAAAAGAAGGAGATATAATTGCAGAAATTGAAACAGATAAAGCTGTACAGGATTTCGAATCAGAATTTACTGGGGTACTTCTGTACCAAGGAGTGAAAGAAACCGATGCTGCACCTGTAGATAGTATTTTAGCAATAATAGGTCCTGCCGGGACAGATATTGCAGCAATTGTAAGTGGAGGAGGTAAGATTTCTGAAGCAATAAAATCTGAAAAACCCCTTGAAAATAAAATTTCAGTCCCAACAAATACGCCAACTATTTCTACTACTAGTATCGAAAGGTTAGCTATCTCTCCTTTGGCTAAAAAAATGGCACAAGACAAAGGGATAGATGTATCTTCATTGAAAGGAAGTGGGGAAAATGGCAGAATAGTGAAAAAAGATGTAGAGACATACACTCCTTCTGATAAGGCAGTTTCGGAAACCAAAACAGTAATTTCTCCTGTGGTAATGAATGTAACAACCGGTGAAACTACCGAAACCATAAACTCTCAAATGAGAAATGTTATTGCCAAAAGACTTGCAGAAAGCAAATTTTCGGCACCACATTATTATTTGATGGTAGAAATTTCCATGGACAAAGCTATTGAAGCTAGAAAAGTAATTAATAACCTTCCTGATACCAAAATATCTTTTAATGACATGGTAATAAAAGCAGTTGCCATGGCTCTTAGAAAGCATCCACAGGTGAATTCATCTTGGGCAGGAGACAAAATAATCCATCATGGAGATATCAATGTAGGAGTAGCGGTTACAGTACCCGATGGATTGGTGGTTCCTGTATTGAAAAATACGGATTATATGAATTATAACCAAATTTCTGCATCTGTAAAAGATTTGGCTTCTAGGGCAAAAAACAAACAACTAAAAGCCAATGAAATGGAAGGTTCTACTTTTTCAGTTTCCAATCTTGGAATGTTCGGAATAGAAACTTTTACTTCTATTATCAATCAGCCAAATTCTGCTATCCTTTCCGTAGGAGCAATAGTGGAAAAACCAGTAGTAAAAGAAGGACAAATTGTAGTAGGAAACACTATGAAATTATCATTAGCTTGTGATCATAGAGTGATTGATGGTGCAACAGGAGCTGCATTTTTACAATCATTAAGATTATATTTGGAACAACCATTATCATTGCTACTTTAATAATTTTTTAATAAAAATATAACTCTATAAAAATAAGCTGTTTAAAAAAATAAACAGCTTATTTTATGCTTATTTGTGTGAATTTAAAATTTATTAATTTCATAATTAATTCAACTGTTTTTCCAATTATCCTCAATTAGTTCCATAAGGTAGTCAGGACAAGTAATTATTTTGTTTTTTAAAGAATCTAGGAAATAAAGGGTTACTTGGGCCTCTGTAATTTTTTGTTTAGAATCATTATAAATTTCATATTCAAAAATAATTCTTACCCCAGGTTTTTTTCGGATAAAAGTGTGTATTTCTAGTATTTCATCGTACTTTGCTGGTTTCAAGTATTTTATATTGTACTCCGAAACAGGTAGCCAAATCCCTCGTTGCTCTATCTCGTTGTAGGACATACCTATTTCTCTAAACAATTCCACCCTTGCTACTTCTAGGTATTCGGCATAATTCCCGTAATATACATATTTCATAGGGTCTGTTTCGCCGTAACGAACTCTTATTGTGCTAGTTGTGTGTATCATGTGAAGTATTTTGTTTTACATACAAATATATTTTTAAATAATCAATAGTACAAAGATTTTTTTATGAATATAAAATTTTGCAATTTTGCTACCCCGATAAAGTTTTTTTCAACTCGCTAAAAACACAATGAATAACTATGAATGATAATCTAATGTTGATATGGGATAATTGCCTCCAATTTATGAGGGATAATCTCGATGCTGCCGAAGAACAATCCGATCTGAAAAAATTGGAAAATTCTTTCAATCTTTTATTTGAAAAAGTATATCCACTATCTTTGGTGGATAATAATCTTACTTTGTCGGTACCTAGTGATTTTTATAAAGAATATATCGAGGACAATTATTTGTCTTTATTATCCGCTTCGTTGAAAAAAAATATCGGAAAAGGAGTGAAACTTTGGTATTCTGTTATGGAAAACAAACCAAAAGGAAAAGAAACTCCTATTACAATGAAGGTTAAAGGTAATGCTATTGCTACACCAAAAACACAGGAAACAGTTTCCAAATCATTGCCTACAACTATTATCAACCCTTTTGTGGTACCTGGGATTAAGAAAATAAACATAGACTCCAACCTGAAAGCCGATTTTTCTTTTGATAATTATGTTGAAGGAGAAAGTAATAAATTTGCCTCAACCGTTGCTAAATCTATTGCCAAAAGACCAGGTGCAACTGCGTTCAATCCATTGTTTTTGCATGGTGGATACGGAGTAGGAAAGACACATCTGGGTCATGCTGTAGGATTGGAAGTGAAATCTCAATTTCCAGATAAAGTAGTTTTGTATATTTCATCGGAAAAATTCATTCAACAATTTATTTCGTCTGCAAAAGCTCACAAACAAACAGAGTTTTCCAACTTTTACCAAATGGTAGATGTATTGATAATTGATGATATACAATTCCTTTCCGGAAAACCAGCTACCCAAGATAGTTTTTTCCATATTTTCGATTATTTGCATCAAAACGGTAAACAGATTATCCTAACTTCCGATCGTGCTCCTGTTGATATTATGGATATACAAGAAAGGATAGTTTCTCGTTTCAAATGGGGTTTGACAGCAGAAATAAAATCTCCTGATTTCGATACCAGAAGAAAAATTATCATTGACAAATTGAGTAGAGATGGTATAGTATTATCCGATGAAATGCTCGACTTTTTAGCCAATGAGGTCAATAGTAGCGTAAGAGATTTAATAGGTGTAATCAACTCTGTGATTGCTTATTCCACTGTGTATAAGTCGGATTTGTCTATCGGTTTACTAAAAGAAACCATCAGTAAAATTGCAAATACCAAGAAAAAAATAATAGATATACTCTATATTCAAGAAGTGATTTGCGACTATTTTGGAATAAAAAGAGAACAATTGCTATCCAAAACTAGGAAAAGAGAAATTGCACTTCCAAGACAATTGGCAATGTATTTTGCTAAAGAATATACCAACGCTACATTTGCAAAAATAGGAGAGGATATGGGAGGAAAAGACCATTCTACCGTGATGTACGCTTGCGACCAAATAAAAGATATGTCCAAAATGGATAAAGAAATAAAAAAATATGTGAAAGAACTCACAGAGAAAATAAAAAACTAATCCTCACAAAAAAATCCTGAAATAAAAATTTTCAGGATTTTTTTTATTAAATAGGATAGTTATGGAAAATCAATTTGACCAATTTGTTTTCTCACGCTTCAATTGTTTAGCATAAGGATACCAATTTCCCTTGAAAACAATTTGCTTGTTGGAAATTTGTTTTGTGGTTCTATCCCAATCAAATGAAAAAACAAAATTTCCTTTATAATATCCTTTGTTGTTGGAGTTTTTATCTTCTTCCAGTAGATAATTTCCAAAAATTTTTGTATGTTTTCCAGAATCTTTGTATTTTTTAATTTCCATTTTTCCAACCACTTTATTGGAGTTTTCCAGATAAGAAATCCGCCCATTTATCAAAAATTCTTGGTCGTTATTTTTGTTCTGTTCGGCATTTTCAATAAAAAATTTCAGATTACTATTCGTTCCAAAATTACCAATATAAGCATTTTGATTATTGAGCCAAACATTGGAAATGTTAGGCATTTGTGCGGATAATATCCCAAAACAAAATAACAAGGTAGCTACTAATACTTTCATAATTCAATATTTTTTTTTTTTAAACTCCAAATTGTTCTAAATGATGGTTGAGATGTTTTGCAAACATATTATTCCACTCTACGGAGGAAAGTTTGCCAAATGAAATATTTACTTTTCCTTCGAAGGCTGCACTTCCTAATTGCTGTACTTTTTGTAGATAACCTATAAGTTTCTTTTTTTCTATTTCAAAATCTTTTTCGGTGGTCATGATAAAAATTGGGCTTGTAGGAAGATTTTGTCTATAAGGTTTGTCATTAGTAACCTTATCTTTTACAAATTTTTTCAAAAAAAATCGTGCAATCACACCGGGTTTTTTATGTTTTTCTGGTTCAAAAATCATAGAATACGCTACATTGAGATGTGCCAACATTTGTGAAACATTCATCTTGCCCCATTTTCTTTGTGATGAAGGTGTCAATTCATTAATTCTATCAATATAAAGCTGGGTATCTTTGGCATCGAATATATTTTGCATTTTTTTATATTTTTTTAAAGGATAAATTTAGATTATTTTTCAGAAATAGTTAGAATTTAAAATATATCAAAAATTTTATTGGGTTAAATTTCATTTCTAATTCTACTGAGAGTTTCTTGTGAAATCCCAAGATATGAGGCAATCATTCCGAGAGGAACACGAAGGATGATCGTAGGATTTTCTATTAATAATTGTTGGTATTTTTCTCTGGCAGTCATATATTGCAAATAAGTAATACGATTGGACATCTGTATCATTAAATTCCCTAAAATATATCTGCTAAAATTGGCAGCGGTAAGTGAAACTGAACACAATTTTTCTAATTGATTATAATTGCAAGTAGTGATAATGGATTTTTCCACCGTTTCAATATTATTTCTCGAAGGCTCATTTTTGAAAATGGTATCTATATTTGCAGTAATTTGCCCTTCCGAATAAAAGTTGGTAGTAATATCTCTCCCGTTTTCATAATAGTACATTCTCAACATTCCTTCATCTACAAAATAGATTTTTTTGTTGTAGTAATTTTGTTCGCTTAGGAGCTGGTTTTTTTCTATCCCAATTGTTTCACATTCTTCATGAAAAAATTTTTCTATTTCCAAATCTATTTTTATATGCTTTTTTATTTCATGTAGAATCTTCATTGTGCTATTTTTGGTAAATTTACAAAAAAGAGTCGAAAAAAGTAAATTGCATTATGAAGGTATTTGCGATAAGTATTTTTAAAACAGAAACACTAAAAAAATATTTTTTTTCATTATTAAAATAATTTGCACTTACATTTTGAATCTCTTCATTAAAAAAAATAAAAAATACACTGTTCATATTAAAATAAATTTATATATTGCACGATATTAAAAAATGAACAATATGTCCAAAAATAAAGTACAATATGAATTTCCAATGCACTGCTTGTCCGAGATATTATACGAATATATGGCAAGTGCCGAAGGATTAGCAGAATGGTTTGCAGAAGATGTTGTAGAAAAAGGAGATGATTTCTTTTTTTCTTGGGGAGGTGGACCAGCTGAAAAAGCCACACTAATAAGATACAAGCCAGAAAGTTTTGTAAGATTCCGTTGGGAAGAAGATGAAGGTACAAAAAATTATTTCGAAATGGCTATTGTAATAGACGATATTACAGATGACCTTTCACTGAATATTACAGATTTTTGTGATCCAGGCGACGAAAACGAAAACAAAATGTATTGGGAAAATCTTATCGAAAATCTCCAAATAAAATTAGGTGCTGCCTAATAACAAAATTTAAAAACACAGAAAATTGATGAACGAAAAAAATATTCGTTCATTATTTTTTTAACATAAACCACTAAAATGTATAGTACAGAAAAATTTCAAGCCAACAATAGAGCTTTCCAAATGGGTGATGCAGTGAAAGTTACATTTTTTGTAAGAAACAGTAAATTGATAATGGCAGAAGAATGTTACTTCTTCCTGATGTCTTCTATGAGAAAAATGAGAATGAATATTCCACTGACATATACTTTGGATTTTTTTCAACAACTTTTTTCTGAAAATGTAATCGGAACTGGTGTCGAAAATGCTTTTATAGACTTTATGGTATATAGAAATCAAGATATACAACCACTTCAAAAATCAGAAGTTGATTTTGTATTCAATATTTTCCCTACCAACGATGTTTTGTCATTACAAAAAACAGTAAAAATAGATTTAACAAAAGAAATACATATAAACAATAATTTACTCAGTAATATCCGCACCCATTGTCCAGAAAATGTTTATGCCAAAATATATGCGGAAGAAAATGACTTGCAAGACCTTATTCTCCTTAATCCTAACAAAAGAATTGCAAGAACTATCTATGGCAACATACTCTTATTGCAAGACAAATATATAAGAATTCCTAAACAATCCGAAGGTGCATATATTTCTCCATTGTTAGAAAATTTCATCACTTTTGTACACAAAAATAATTTAGCTTTTGTAGAACCCGACGAAATGATAGGTTTTGAAACTCAAAAAGCAGACGAAATCCTAATAATTTCCGATGAAATAGGACTCTCGACAGTTTCCCAAATTAGAAATAAATCTTTTGGAAATGAAAAATTCATTGAGATGATTAATCAATGGAAAAATTCGTTTTAAAAAAAACACCCTTTTTCAGGGTGTTTTTTTATGAATGATGCACCGGAATTACCACTACCGGAATGGTGGATCTTCTTGTGATTTCTTTGGTCAAGCTACCTACAAATACATCGTAGATGCCACTTCTGCCATGAGAACCAACTACTATATACGACGCACTTTTGTCTTTGGCATAATCCAAAATAGTATCTCCGGCAATACCTTGTTTCAAAAGATGTTCGCAATCCACACCCATTGCAATAATCCTTTGCTCCAAATTATTTAGTTGTATCAACTCCTCTTTTATTTCGCTTTGTTCCACTTCTGGAAAATATTGAAAACCCATATCACCTATCGCAAAACCAATATCCGAAGGTGCAACATGAATGAGACATATTTTGGAATTAGTAATTTTTGCAAATTCCACAGCACCTTCTAATAATTTTTCTGAAGACTCTCCGAAATCTATCGGAACAACAATATTGGACATAATTTTTTGTTTTTAATTTTTTATAAAGATAAAAAAAAATCATTTACAATAAAAAATATAATGAGAGTTTTATTATTTTAAATAAATTCCAATGCAATTTCTCGTTTTCTGTTTCTTAAATTATTATTTTTGTCGATTATTTGTCTTATGATAAATTAAACAAAAAAATAAAATTGTACTCAAAAATCATTATTAAATAAAATGAAAAAAATTACTGCAATAGCATTGCTTTCTATCCTTATCGTTTCTTGCAAAAAAGAAACAGCAAAAATTACCAAAGTTGATGAAAAAACAGGAAAAGTAATAACGGTAGATGTCCCAAAAGATTCACTTGTCGAGGTGAAAGAAAACCCGGCTATTACCGATAGTTTGGGGGTTTATCATCAAACATTCAAACTGGAAAAAGGGAAAACTTATCCATTTACAACTTTCCAAAAACAAGTGATGAGCATTACTGCTCCCGATGGGAAATCCCAAAGTGGCACTAGCGAAGGTACAGATGAAGTAAGTTTCACTATCGATGATTTCAAAAATAATATCTATGATATAACCATCAACTTTATTAGCAAAAAGACAGTCCAAACAGGCAATGGAAAAACTTTGGTAATAGACACCAAACAAGCTGCTCCAAAAGATGAAGCCATAAAAAAAGAATGGGCTATGCAAAAAGCACTTACTGAAAATAAGCTCCAAATGAAAATGGACAACAAAGGGAAAATAATTTCCATTACAGGTTTTGAACCCGTTTATGCAAAGATTACCAAGACCCTTTCTGGACTCACAAAGGAACAAAAAGTAATACAAGGAATGCAGGAAAATATGAAAGGTAGTTTCAATGAAAAAGCTCTGAAAGAACAGTTTTCTAAAAATATACTTGTACTACCAACAAAAGGTGCAAAAATTGGGGAACAATGGACAGAAACAGAAAATATGTCTGCCGATGGAAAGGTAAAATTAAAAACCACCTATACGCTTTCCAGCGTTGGTAACGGAGTTGCTACAATAACAATGAAAGGTGGAATCCCCATGAAATCCGACAAGCAAACTCAAGGAAATATGACCCACAGTATGAGTTCGGAATTGGACCAAAGTGGTAAGATATTATTCGACCAAAATACAGGTTGGATAAAGACACAGGATATTAATGTGAAAACTACACAAAAAGAAAGCATGACCGATGGAAAACAAAGCCAAAGTATGTCCACAACTACCACTACCACAATAAAAGTAAATCCATAATAAAAATGAAATATTTTTTAGATTTAATACTTACCACCATCATCATTTTTTTTGTATGGAATATTTTGAAAAAAATATTTTTCTCTAAATTCTATCAATTTCCACCGAAGGACAATTCCAATTTCCAAACAACCCAAAAGAAATCTACTTCTGAAAAAAATGTAAAATGGGACGCAGAAACAGTTGATTACGAGGAGGTTGAAAAGAAATAAAATTTTCTTATGATGAATGATTTCATATAAATTATTCATAAAATATACTTTACTTAAAAATAATTATTGAGAAATATTATTCTCAAAAGAGTAGAATTTTTATCATTTAAAAAAACATTTACATATTTGGTATGAAAATAAATAAAAATATAATTTTTGTAATTGCCAGTTTGGTCATTTTTGTAGTATTGGCTTTTTTGTATGCCAATCCAGTTCTTTCAGGCAAACAACTTTTCCAGCATGATATTGTGCAGTACAAAGGTGGTGCAAAAGAGTTGTTGG
Source organism: Bacteroidota bacterium (assembly GCA_018266965.1). Lineage (GTDB taxonomy): Bacteria > Bacteroidota > Bacteroidia > Flavobacteriales > Weeksellaceae > Amniculibacterium. Next base: position 6,241 of record JAFDZJ010000449.1, on the reverse strand, counting down.
ATTATAGAGCTGCAAATGACAAAGAAACCTATTGGAGTGATTCCATGTTTGGTGGAATGCCTACTTACCAAATGGGAGCACAATTTCGTGGTGATTTCATACAAAAATTGGATAATATCCTGTTTTATTTTCCAAAACCTGTCAATTATTTATTTGTACTGATGGCAGGATTTTTCTTATTAGGTATGGTAGCCGTCAACAAATGGAAATATGCACTTTTAGGTGCTTTGTTTTTCGGATTTTCTACATATTTCTATATAATAATAGCAGCAGGACACAACGGAAAAGTACATACCATAGCCTATTTTGCTCCTCTATTAGCAGGGATTTTATTAGTTTATGTACGAAAAAAATATATCGTAGGGTTTATCACTACTACCTTATTCATGGGATTGCAAATTGCTGCCAATCATCCACAGATGACCTATTATCTTTTTTTAGGATTATCTTTTTTATTCCTTTCAGAAATAGTCCGAGTATTTTTGAGAAAAAGTAATTGGAAACATTTTGTAATCTCTTCCAGTATTGTAGGGGTAGCTTGTATATTAGGAGTAGGCATGAATTCCCAAAGGATAATGGCAAATTCTGAATATATAAAAGAAACGGTAAGAGGAAAGCAGATTTTGACCAATGAAAAACACACTGCCAACCAATCCGGTATGGACAAAGAAAGTATCTTGAACTGGAGTTATGGCAAATTGGAAACACTGAATTTATTTATACCAAGATTGATGGGTGGAGGCAGTCAAGAACAAGGTTCGGAAAAGATGATGGGAGATATACAGCAATTGGTACAAGACAATGCTACCTCTCAAAATGAGGTTAATAATATCATGAAAGGTTTGCAAAGTCCAACTTATTGGGGAGAACAACCCGGAACATCGGGACCTGCCTATCAAGGAGCGGTAGTCATATTTTTGGCGATATTAGGATTTTTTTTCGCACCCAAAATATACAGATACTGGATATTAGCAGCAACTGTGCTTACCATAGCTTTGGCGTGGGGAAGTAATTTTCTATTTTTATCAGATTTATTTATAGATTTTGTCCCTTTTTATAACAAATTTAGGGCTCCTAGTTCTATATTGGTGGTAGTAGAATTGCTATTTCCACTATTGGCAATTGTTGGTCTAAATCAATTATTAAAAGAAAAAAATATTGAAAATACCGATGAATTATTGATTGATGAGCAAAAGAATACAAAAAAGTTTTTAATAATTTCAGCATCTGTTTTAGGGTTTATTTTGGTATTGATGTTTGGAGGAAAGACAATTTTAGGCTTTTATAATGCAACAGAAAAAACATATTTACCAGCTTGGTTGCTAGATTATTTGATAGACGAACGATACAAAATGTTTCGTACAGATGCTTTGAAAGCATTATTCTATATTCTGATAGTAGCGACCACGCTTTATTTGGTAATTAAGAAAAAAATAAATAAAAATATTGCACTCATCATAATCGGAGTAGTTAGTTTATTTGATCTTTGGACAGTTAATAAGAGGTATCTGAATGAGGATAATTTCATTGATAAAGTTTTTGCTGAAAACCCTTTCCAAACAGAAACTTCGGAATTATTAGAAGAAAAAGTAGGAAATAATCCGAATTTGCAATCTTTATTAGCCAATGCACCTACCAACAAAGTTTTGGAAACTATTGCCGAAAAGGACAAGACACATTATAGAATTTTCAATCAATTGTTAAGCCCTTTCAACGAAACCAATACTTCTTACTTCAAGTCCTCGATAGGAGGTTATCATGCGGTAAAACTAAGAAGATATGACGATATCATCAATCATTATTTTTATTCCGAAGATAGCACCAAACAACAAGAAATCCCCGAAATACTCAACCTTCTGAATACCAAATACATTATAGGTGGAAGTACGGAAAAACCAGCAGTACAAATCAATCCACTTGCCAATGGAAATGCTTGGTTGGTTTCGGATATAAAATTTGTAAACTCTCCTAATGAAGAAATTGATGCAATTGGCAAAACTATTACCAAAAAAACAGCGATAATTAATGTGGAAGATAAAAAATATTTTAATGACAAAAAAATAATGCAAGATAGTACTGCCAATATTCAACTTACAAAATACCAAGCCAACGAAATAGAATTGAAAACCCAATCCAAAACTCCACAATTGGCAGTAATATCGGAAATATACTATCCCAAAGGTTGGAAAATGCTTATGGACGAGAAAGAAGTACCCTACATAAAAGCAGATTATCTTTTGAGAGCTGTATATGTTCCTGCTGGAAACCACCAAATAAGAATGATTTTTGAACCGGAGGTAATCCAAAGAGGAAAACTATATTCTGGTGTTGCTTTTGGAATTTTTGGGTTGCTTTCTTGTATAGGATTATTTTCTCTTACTAACAGAAAAAAAAATAAAACAGATTAATTGTTTTCCTAGAAATTTTTGGAATCTTTAAAAAAAATACTCATCATTTCGTATTACTGGCCACCAGCAGGAGGTCCAGGTGTACAAAGGTGGCTGAAATTTGTAAAATATCTCCCGGAAAACGGTTGGCAACCAACCTTATTCATTCCGGAAAATCCTAGCTATCCATTGATTGATGAAAGTTTGATACAAGAAATTCCTACAAACTTGGAAATTATAAAAAATCCAATTTGGGAACCTTATCAATGGGCAGAAAAATTGAATAAAAACAATAAAAAATTCAAAGCTGGACAATTTGATATTGCAAAAAATCAAAGTTTTATATCAAAACTTTCTATTTGGATTAGGGGAAATTTTTTCATTCCAGATGCTAGGATATTTTGGGTTAAACCATCAATCCGAGTTTTGGAAAAATATTTGAAAGAAAATAAATTTGATGCTGTGGTAACAACCGGACCTCCTCACTCTGTACATTTGATTGGGTTGGGATTGAAAAGAAAATTCCCAAGCATCAATTGGATTGCGGATTTCCGAGATCCTTGGACAGAAATTTCCTATTACAAACATTTGAAATTAACAAAAAAATCTGACCAAAAACATAGAGCATTAGAAAAAAATATTTTCGAAAATGCCGATATTACTATTGCAACAAGCTATACCGATGCTGAAAATTTTAAGCAAAATGGTGCAAATGCAATCTGTATAACCAATGGTTTCGATAATGAATTTGAAAGTATTGTTCACAAAAAAACAAATAAATTTACCATAAGCTATATTGGTGTTTTGGAACAATTGAGGAATCCGACAATTCTATGGGAAACTCTCCATGAAGTATTGAAGGAAAACAACGATTTTAAAAATAATTTTGAATTGAAATTTGTTGGCAGGATTGATGATAAAATTGTTGATGAGCTGAAACACACATTGTTATCCAACAATATCAATTTTCTAGGATATAAAAATCACAAAGAGTCTTTGTACGAAATGCAAAATTCCGATGTACTGCTTATTACCAATTTTCCCGCAAAGGAATCGAAAGGAATTATCCCAGGAAAGTTATTTGAATATTTGGCTACAGGAAATACTATTTTATCATTTGGACCTCCAAATGCTGATGTATCAAATATTCTTACCAAGACACAAGCTGGACAACATTTCACCTATAAAGCTGATAAACAAAACCTCAAAAATTTTATATTATCACAATTTGAAATTTGGAAATATCAAACTATAAAAAAAGAAATAGGCTGTATCGACAAGTTTTCCAGAAAAAATTTAACAAAAAAGTTAGTTGAGGTTATAGAGGTTAGAAGTTAGAAACTAGAAATTAGAAATTAGAAACTAGATTAGATAACTTGTCTCGTCCCAAGACGAGATTAGAAATTAGAGGTTAGAAAATGCCACGAAGTGGCAATATAACATAGCATAGGGCAACGCCCTATGAAAAAATATCCTAGCATAGAGCAATGCCTTATGAAAAAATATCCTAGCGTAGGGCAATGCCTTATGAATTAGAAATTTGGAAAATAATCTATGTTGGAATTTGTAGGATAATTATTATTTCTTTTTAGACTTTATCATCATTTCCAACATATCCCACATTTCGGAAGGTATTTGTTCGAGCATATTGAATTCTCCAGCTCCTTGCAACCATTCTCCTCCGTCTATTGTTACCACTTCTCCATTGACAAAAGCCGAAAAATCCGACACCAAATAAGCTGCGAGGTTGGCTAATTCTTGATGTTCACCAACTCTTCTTAAAGGAACTTTTTTTCTCATATCGAATTTTTCTGCTAAATCTCCCGGCAATAATCTTTCCCAAGCACCTTTGGTTGGAAATGGTCCCGGTGCAATCGCATTGAATCTTATATTGTATTTTGCCCATTCCACAGCCAAACTCCTTGTCATAGCCAAAACTCCTGCTTTTGCACAAGCAGAAGGAACTACAAAAGCAGAGCCAGTCCAAGAATAAGTGGTTACAATGTTGAGTACCGTTCCGGCAATTTTATTATCAATCCAATGTTTTCCTATGGATAGCGTACAATTTTTTGTTCCTTTGAGTACGATGTCCAAGATAGAGTCAAAAGCAGAATGGGACAATCTTTCGGTTGGCGAAATAAAATTTCCCGCAGCGTTATTCACCAAAATATCAATTTTTCCAAATTCTTTCAGAGTTACATCTTTCATGGCTTCTACATCGTCCCAATTTCTGACATCACAAGACACACATAATACTTTGCCTCCGGTTTGTTCTTCTAATTCTTTGGCTGTATTTTTTAATTTTTCTAAATCTCTGGAGGTTATTACCACTTTTGCTCCCAATTCCAAAAAATATTTGGTCATTGCTTTTCCAAGTCCACTTCCTCCACCTGTTACTATCGCTACCTTGTCTGTTAATGCTCCTTCTCGTAGCATGGGTTGTGTATAATTCATAAGTATTGTGCTATTATCATTAATTTGAAAGCAAATTACGAATATTTTTTTACAAATAATTATTTTTTGTTATTCGTAACCCAATATATTGTATAACTTATAAGAATTTAGAAACAAAATTTAGCAACCACACTCGCCATAAATAGGGGAGGTAATAGTGTTGCCTTCGGGAGTTGTAATGGTCATTTCTCCTTGGAAAATCATTGTTTCAGGATCTTCATTCAATTTTTGGGCTTTCATTTTCAAAATATAGCCGTTGGATTTCAGCTCTCTTTCGAAATGCGAAGGGTCGAAATCGCCTTCCTCCATGGGAAATTTCAGAAATTCGTCATTCCATTTTATAGTGGCAGAATTTCCATAATCATCAACAAAAATGTATTGTTCTTTTTCGAAAGAAGTTTTGTCAGTTGCAAAAGCACAAGAACAACCTTGTATATCTTCGGGAAAAGAAAACGATTGGAATTTTTGTATAGTATTATTGTTTTGTGAATGATTATTTGTAAAATCGGATTGTTTTTTATCTTCTTTATTACAAGAAAAAACCAGCAAACTAAACAAACTTATTGTCAATATTTTTTTCATAACTATCCTCTGTGTCTTTCCAATAAAACCATCATGAAAAGGGAAAGAATTATTAATGATTCTTTTTCCTGATTGGTTGATCCTATTTTGTTTAGTTGAAATCTTCTTCCAAATAGTGAAGGCATTTTTTTTAGTTCGAAAATTTCTTTTCCGGACATATCTTTTACCAAATAAGAGGGATTGAAAACATATCCTGTAAACATTCCTATTATTGGTAATTCATTGAAAAGTGAGTCCCATATCTTAACCCAAGGATTTTTTTCGGAGATATGATATTTTTGGGTTTCTTTATTATCAAAAACCTCATAGGAAGATCGCCAGATAGAACGAATTCCTTTTCTTGCCAATCGACCAATTTGAGAATTGTCCAACATATCTGTTATGGTGTAAGAGGCATTGAAATCTATCCATTGATTGGCTTTTATCCTAAACAATTCTTTGGTTTTGGACTCATCGGTATAGATAATTACATCGTCTTTCAGTTTGAAAATTTTAGACCTAACATAGGCAAGTGTATTGTCGTTACTATCGGTAAGTGTAAAATCACTGGCGATAGTGGTAATTTTGAATTTGAAATTTAGCGGAAAATGTAGATTGGTAAAATTCATAAATGTATTTTTGATTTCGTAAAAATAGGAAAAAAAATTGTATTAAAAATTATATCTAATTCCTCCGGTAATATAACCAGGCAGAGCATATACAGTGGTTTGGTCTATTCCCAACATACTTACATTGCTATTGATATATTTGAAATAATTAAAATTCAAAATATTATTAAAGAGTAAATTATACTCCAAATTGGTATTGGTTTTCTTGTA
>JAFDZJ010000448.1 GCA_018266965.1 Bacteroidota bacterium | reverse complement strand
GGAATTTTCCCATTCTAACATTATCAGTATTTTCAATAAAAAAGGAGAAATGGTAAGCCAAGAAGAAGGTGCAGGTATCAATGCTGAAAAAGTGGTAAAAGATTTGATAAGTATCAAAAATTAATTTCCACACTTATTATTTAAAAAAAAAACAGGATTTCAAGTTTGAAATCCTGTTTTTTTTATGGTTTAAATTTATTTTTATTAATCTTCATCGAAAAAGTCATCGGAATAACCGTCCATTTCTTCTTCGTCTTCATAATCATCTTCATCTGAAAAGTTAGCATTTTCAAATTCGTCAAATCCAAAATCCTCGTCCATCATAGACAAAGACGATTTTTTTGGTTTAGAAGCAACAGATTTTCCGGGTGCTTTTAGTGGTACATTTCCAAATCTAAAAATGGTTATCGGATATTGAACAGCATTTTTTTCATCAACTATTTCTATCAACTCACAAAAGAATTCCCATAAATCCAAAAATCCATATTGGAAATGGGTTTTATCTCCAACTTTTGTAAAAGCTTCGGAAAGATAGACATCGGACATTATTTCTTCGTCGCCCTCATCACTCATATCTTCCAAATTTACCGTTTTGGTTATAGTCCCATCATCTTCTATTAAATTGAATACTGAAAGCTCTTCTCCTTGTAGATTGAAAGCAGATTTTATCCCTAAATGCAGATTCCAAAGCGTTTGTTTATCTTTGATTTCTATATCTCGGAAAATATCTTCTTTGGTGTCTAAAATGACTCTTATTTTGTAAACCATTTTTTATATAATAATTAGTTTCTTGTTAGTTTTCGGCTACAAATATAGAAATTTTGAAAGATGACAAAAAAGAATTTGATATTGTTTTTTCAAAAAAAAAGAGTATAATTTTTGGCAAACAATCAATTGTACATTATTATTTTATTTGTTTTAAAATAGTAAAATTGAAAATATTACAAAATATTATGCAAATCACCATAATACTATTTAATAAAAATCAAAATAATCCATTTATTTTCAAAAATAACTATTTATTCCAACATCAATGGCAGATTGAATGTAAATGTTGCCCCTTCCAAATACACACTACTTACTGTAATATTTTCATGATGGGCTTCCAAAATATGTTTCACTATTGACAGACCTAGACCAGAGCCTCCTTCTCTCCTATTTCTACTACTTTCTACACGAAAAAATCTTTCGAAAACTCGTGGTAACAATTCTGGTTTTATTCCCATACCATTGTCTTCTACACTTATTTTCACATGCGAATTTTCCACAATGGTTTTTACAGTTATCAAAGCATTTTCACGATTGGAATAATATACAGCATTTGAAATTAAATTTAGTAATACTTGAAAAATTTTCTGCTTGTCTGCTTTTACAAAAATTTTTGGTTGCGAGGAGGTCAATCGAAATTTGGCAGTTCTCTTATTAGACTCCAAGTCCAAAAGTTCAAAAATTTCTCGCACTATTGTTGTAATTTCAAAAGTAGATATTTGAAGTTTTATTTCACCATTTTCGTATTTGTTGAGCATATCCAACTCCATAACTATATTCAGCAATCGTTCGGTAAGATTACTGACTCTTTCCAGATATTTATCTCGGATATTAAGGTTTTCCACTCCACCATCAAGAAGAGTTTCTAGGTATCCTTGTATGGAAAAAAGTGGAGTTTTCAGTTCGTGGGAAATATTTCCTACATATTCTTTACGGTAAGATTCCATGGATTTCATGGTATCAATTTCTTCAGATTTTTTTTGACTAAGTTTGGACATCTTTTCGCCAAGAGTTTTCAGACTCATTTCTTCTTCATCTTTTACAAATTCGTCTGGGAGTATGGTGGATATTTTTTTCACTTGTCTTTTACCATAGAAAGTAAATAACAATTCCAGTATGCTGTAATTGACTACAATCATAACCAAAAAACTAAAAAACAAAGGTGTGAGAAAGGATACATCAGTAGCTTTCAGCATTTCTTTGGAAATATCAAAAAGCATCGCTACCAATAACATAACTGTAGTAAGCAATAACGATGCGGCAATAGTAAGTTTATGAAATTTTATTTTCATATATATATCAGTTTTGAAACTTTAAAAACAATTGAAAAAACAAGTACTCGAAAGTCATTGGGAAAAAAACTCATGTTAAGAAATGAAATTTTCTCACCTCTAATCTCGACTAATTTCGAGACAAGCTACCTAATTTCTATTTTCATAGGGCGTTGCCCTATGCTATTATATTTTGCCACTTCGTGGCGTTTTCCTAACCGCATAACTTCATAACCTCTAATCTCTAACCTCTAATTTCTAACCTCTAATTTCTAATCTCTAACCTCTAATTACTATTCATGGTAAAGACAATTTTTATAGTATTAAGAATGATGATAATATCTAACAAAATCGAATTATTTTTGATGTAATAAAGGTCATACTCCAATTTTTTCAAGTTATCTTTAGGGGTTGCTTTTGGGAGATTAACTTGTGCCCAACCTGTAACACCAGGTTTAACAATATGACGAAGGTCAAAATAAGCATTTTCATCAATAGCCATTTTCACAAATTCTGGTCGCTCTGGCCTTGGTCCTATCAGGCTCATCTCTCCTTTTAGGATATTGAATAGCTGTGGTAACTCGTCAATTTTTGTCAAACGAAGAAATTTTCCCAAAGGCAGTACTCTGTCATCATCTTCCTCTGTAAAACCACCGTCATGATGTAGTTTCATGGTGCGAAGTTTGAAAATTTTGAACGGAATAGAATTTTTCCCAACTCTGGTTTGGACAAAAAACACATTACCAGGCGAGGTAATATAGACCATCAACATTCCTAATAATATAAAAGGCATTGCCAATGGAAGCAACAGGATAGTTACCAATAAATCTATCCCTCTTTTGAACAAAAAATAAGAATTTTTATTTCCCAAAGACAAGATATCATCGGCAAGATATTCATTGGAATTATATTTTACCAATGGCACCCGCTTGTTTACCAATTCATAAAATTCGTGTATTTCGTAAACTTTTATTCCAGAAATTTTGGATTGCACCAAGTTTTGGGCAAGATTTTTTGATATTTGATTGACATTGGAAGCCTCTACAACAATATGATGTATGTTAAATTTCCTGATATATTCTTCAATACTCTTATTATTGTCTTCGGCATCAAAATGTATTGCTCTAAATTTTTTATTGAATTTTTCTCCTTCAAATAGTTTTTTAGAAATATCATTCACATTAATAAAAAGACAACAAGTTTTGCTTTTCTTAAAATTGTTCCCCACTTTTTTCCTTAACTTTATAATTGTAAATATAAAAAAAATCCACTTACTGTTGGTATAATTTTAAATATTTTTCATACATCTCATCAATAGTGAAGTATTTTTCATAAGAAGTCCTAGCTTGAACTGAAAATTTATTATACACATCACTGGTTTTCAAAATCTTATTTAAAGCAGACTGAAAATTTTCAACATTATTTTCTACTGCAAATCCATTTTCTCCGTCCAAAACTTCAGGTATCCCTCCAACAGCTGAAGCTATAACTGGTTTAGAAAAAGACAATGCCTCCAAAATAGAAATTGGTAATCCCTCGTAATTGGAAGGCAAAATAAAGACATCTGCAAATCGTAAGAAGGTTTGTGCATTTTTTATTTCGCCTAATACAGATACATTTTTGTATTCTTTTGTTTCCACTTGCTGTTTATTGCCTATCCAAACAAAGTGTGTATTATCCTCCTTGTATTGAGCAGCTAATTTCAAAAACAATTCAAAATCTTTTGGAGGAGCTAATCTAGCAATACACATCACTATTTTATTATTTTTTTTAATGGTTTCTAACAAATCTATTTCGGTTTCATAGCCCGGAGAAATAGACATTTGTGCATTGTCCACAATTCCGTTATATATCAATTCTACATTGGAGTCTATACCTTCATTCAAGAGGTTTCTCTGGTCATATTGGCTAACGGCAACTATATTTTTGGCTCTATTTTTTAGTAATTTTTCAACAATTAAAAATTTTCTGAACGCCACCCTTACCGAGTCGAAACCATGTACGGTGTAGATAATTTTTTCAGGAGAAAATCCCAATCTACCAATAGCACCCATTTTCGAACTATGAAGATGTATAACATCTGGTTGTATTTTTTTTTCTAAACTGCGAAGCTCTATACATGCTTTTATATCTTTGATTGGGTGGATTGATCGTTGAATATTTTTCAGTTTGATTGCGGTAACTTTTTCTGAAAGCAAATCCCACATTTCTCCATTTTCTCCAGAAGCCACAAATACATCATGTCCATCTTCCGCAGCTTTGTTTGCTAAATTGATAACCACAGATTGTGCACCTCCCAATTCTGCTAGTGTTATGGCGTGTAGTATTTTCATTGTAAATTGAGTCCGGATTTGGATTGCACATTTTTCTTGAAAGAATTGGATTTTTCGGGGTCATCAATACTAATATTATCAAAATCCACTTGTATCCTATGATTGTTGGGTGTAGTCCAAAAGCTAGTATTTCTTGTATTTTTCCAATTGCTGTTTTTGATGGTTATTTTTCCTTTGGCATCAAAATTATTATTGTTTTCAGCTTGATTGAGCGAGGCAAGAAACGCATGATTGGAGCCTTGATCAGTATGCCCATCTATAGTCAGTCCAATAGTTTTGGCAGCAACATCAGAAGACACATTTAGGGCGTTCATATTGACTGCAATTCCTGCCTGTTTGTTGTTGAAAGTGTAGATGTTTTTCAACAAAACATTTTCTATAATATCCTTGTACCAACTAGGCTCCACATCTACACCTGCTTCTGGGTCGTGTCCAGAGGTATTACTAATGAATAGTTTTTCTACCTTGATATTTTTTCCAGAGGTAATAGAAAGTCCATTTCTTCTGGCATTATCTATCCAACCACCAATAACAGAAATATTTTCTGAAAAACCTCCATCTTCCGAGCCTATAAATAGACCATCGCCGAATGTATTGGTAATATGTATATTAGTGATTGTAATATTTTTAGAATTTAGAATTGCAATTCCTGCAGACCATTGTCCATCTTGGGAAAGGTTGGAGTTTTTGCTGCCTTCTATTTGTGGATTGATGATTTTTACATTGGATACATTATAGATTTTCAACACATCATCTAATTTTGCTAATGCAGGTCCTTGGAATTTTAGCAAAGCGTTTTTGGGAAAATAAATAGTTTGGTTGGAATTCACCTTCAATCCATTTTTGTTGATGAGGATTGGAAAATTGGGCATAATAACTTTGCTATATTTGTACAGTGCAAGTTGCAAATATGTTGTATAATCCACATTCCCTTTGGTGGAATAATTTTTGGGTAAACTTTGTGTAAGGTTATAAAACCCTTTTGTTGAAATAACCTGTGGTTGCCAATAAGCATCAACCAATGAGGAGTTGGGTTGTTGATAGGTATATTGGGATTTGAAACAACTAAGTGTAATAAAACTCAACAAGAAATAAGAAATAAAAAGATAGTTATTCTTCATCAATATATTGTTTGTAATCTTTGGGTGGTAATTTTATTTTGTTTCGTCTTTCTATCAAAACTTGTTCCATATTTATTTTATCAAAACAAAAATACAATACTCCAGAAAGATAGTATCTGAAAGCAAATTTAAGAAAAGGTAAAGAAAAATGATGTTTTTTCAGCACATACCAAACTGCTCGATTTCCTTTGAAATATTTTTTCCAATATTGATGCCCAAATTCTCTATAAAAAAGTAAAGGTTCTGCCAATTGCTGAAAATTAGACCTACCCTTTTGTGAAAGCCACAATTCTATATCTTCTATCCTTTCTGCTTGTACATCATAAGGGTTATTTCGGAACCACGATGTCCTTGCCATAATGGTAGGATGCCAAAATCTATCTACTGGCACAATTTTATCGCCTTCGGTAACATCTCTAATCCCAACTACTTTATTATTTTCGTCTATGGAATATATATTTGTACCCAAAACATCAATTGTTGGGTTATCAAAAAAAGCTTTGATTTGTTTTTCAATTTTTTTGGGGTGCATTATGTCATCTGCATCCATCCTAACCAAAAATTCTGTTTC
>JAFDZJ010000447.1 GCA_018266965.1 Bacteroidota bacterium | reverse complement strand
ATTTTTCGTACTCCGTTATTGCTTTTGAGAAACTTGAATACTCTTTATTATCCCTATCTCTAAAATAACTTAAAACTGTATTTGTTGGCATTGATTTTTGTGTACTTACATCTCCAACAGTAGCCATCCAAAGTAAGGGTATGTTTTTATATTTCCTCACTAATTCCAACTTATCACCAATGGCAAAAGCTACCGCAAATAATACTGCACCTGCTATGTAATCTCTTGGGGTATTATAAACCCTTTTAAACTCATTAATGTAATCTTGTAGAAACTTTGGAAAACCATCAATAGGTAATAAGGGCGTTTTCTCCTCTTTTTCGGCTTCTTCTCCTTTTGGAAAAGCATAGGGTTTGTTCTCGTCAAAAGTAGAAATACCGTGCCATTCTGTATGATTATAAACACTCCTTACAGTTGCTTGTATTTCACTTTGTGGAAAATCCTCTTGGGCGTACAAAAACAAATGATTTAAGGTTTCGTTTTCGGGAACTCCGTAACGATTAAGGGCGTTCGCTAATTGCGTGGAATAATTATTACGGTTTCCATTTACAAAATGTTCTCCTTTGTTTTGTAGCCACTTCTCTAAATTCTCAATAATAACATCATAACTCATTTGTTGAGGTGTCTGTATGGTTATTGTCGGACTATTCTCATTTTTGTAGGCTTGTGGGTCGTGGCAAAGAAAACACGCCCTTGCAACATCTTTACACGCCTTGTCTATTTCTAAACCTAATTTGTCCTTAAAAAAACTTTCAAAGTAGTTAAAGTAATCAAGATGACTATTTGTTGAGGTATCAATCGGATAAACCACTTTCAGACCATTACCGCTCGGACTTCTAAATAATAATCTTGGAGGTAAAGTTTTAATGATTTTTTCTTTTGTACTCTCTACTTCGTTGAGGTCGTCAAAATCAATACAAAGTAAATTAGAGTGTTTTTCTAAATCTGTATTCTTTCTTGTAACAAAAGCACCTGAAAAACAAACATAGTCTAACTCACTTGCTTTATAGGTTTTTTGTGTGTCTTTGTTGGTTTCATTTCTTAATTTGTCCGTTACCTCTTTGTAATAGTCGCCTTTCACTACTTCGTAAACCTCGTCAATGGTAACATTTTTTAATGGTTTATTATTAGTAATTGGTTTGATAAATAAAGAAAATTCGTTATCTTTGCCTTGTTCTTCTACCGATTTAAGGCTTTGGTTATTAATATTTTCCATCGCCTTTTTTATTTTTGGTTAGGTACTCGTTAGCTTCTCTTTCTACTTCTTCATTACTCTTTACTCTACCGCTCATTAGGTATGCCAGTAAGTCGGACTTTGCGAAATACAGTCTGCCGTTTCTTTTGATGACCGACAAATCCCCTCTTGATACCTTACTATATACAGTAGGTATAGTAACCCTTAAAAATTCCGCTGTTTCTTTAATGTTTAAAAAGGTTTCGGGTTCTTCTTTTGGTCGTTCCTGCTTTTCTGTAATCAGGCGAGTTAGTTCGCTTACTTTCTCTGTTAAAGTTGCTACCGCTTGGGGTAGATTGTCAAATGTTAAATTTGCCATTGCTAATTATTTTATATTGCAATGATAAAGTGGTGTCTTGGAGGGTTACAATAGGGTAAACACTTACCCTACTAAAATCCTATACGATTTTTTTAAATTTTAAGAAACTTTAACATTTCTTATCTGTATTTTAAATAAAATATTCGTTTTATGGATAAATAATATTACCTTTGTAACAGAAAAGAAACAATGAGAATATTTACCGAACAGACTTTAAAGCTATTTATAGAAAAATATCCAGCTTCTAAAATTGCCTTGCAAGAATGGGTAAGTATTGTGAAACGGAGCGAGTGGACTAATTTTGCAGATATAAAAAACTCCTTTAATAGTGTTGATTATGTAGGTAATCAAAGATATGTATTCAATATTAAAGGAAATGATTTTAGGATTGTAGCGGTGGTTATGTTTACTCCGAAATTCTTATATATCCGATTTGTTGGCACTCATAAAGAATACGATAAAATAAAAGATATTAAAAACCTCTAACGATGACAAAGATAGAAAACGAAATACAGTACAATTGGGCAGTTGAAAAGGTAGAACAATTACTTCCTTTGATTGACGAAAATACTCCTGAAACAGATAGTAATTATATAGAATTAAACCTGCTCTCTAATTTGGTGGCGGATTATTCAGAAATTCATTTTGCCATTGGTGAACCTGCTTTAAAAGATGTTTTGCAACTCCGTATGTTTGAAATGGGATTGACCCAAAAAAAGATGTCCGAATTATTGGAGGTAAGCCAATCCAGAATAAGTGCATTTCTATCGGGAAAAAATGAACCTACCCTGCAAGTAGGTAGGTTAATGAGCAAAAGACTAAATATAGACCCTGCTATTGTATTGGGGGTGTAAGTTTAATCCCCATTTCTATTCATTGTTATTAATGGATTTTTACTTGGCATTCTACCCTATTACCTTTAAAATCCTTTCCATTGTTTCTTTTACATTCTCTTTGATGAGGTCTATAAAAGGCTGTTTGTTGTTTTCAGTTTGGGCGGTTTCCAACGCTTTGTAATACCTCAAACGACTGTCTGTATCTCCTTTTAGAATAGCAATAGGAAAACCATTTTGTAAGAGTATCAAGTTCATTAATAATCTTGAAGTCCTACCGTTACCATCTATAAAAGGGTGTATGGTTACTAACCGTTCGTGCATTTCTGCCGATAACTCTATCGGGTGCAATTGGTCTTTATTCTCGTTGTACCAAATAAAAAGATTTTCCATTTCTTTTGGCACTAAATACGGTTGTGGCGGTATGTGTTTTGCTCCTGAAATTAGCACTTGTACATTTCTATACTTACCAGCATTGGTATTGTCTATACTTTGCAATATAAGTTGGTGTATTTGTTGCAAATCCCTTTCGGTTACGGTATTTCTTTTGGCTAATTCTTTAATATAGTCTATTGCTTGGCTATGGTTTATGGCTTCAAGATGTTCATTTAAAGATTTTCCACCAATGGTTAAACCTTTCTCTATTACCAATGCTGTTTCTTGTAGAGTAAGGGTGTTTCCCTCTATCTTGTTGCTTTCATAGGTGTATTCTATCTCAAAGGCTTGTGTTACTTT
>JAFDZJ010000446.1 GCA_018266965.1 Bacteroidota bacterium | reverse complement strand
CAACAGGAATGGTCTTTGACAATACTGTTTATACTCATGCTAATAGTAACATACTTCTTGAAGAAGTTTTCAACAATAAGCAATTTTTTGAATCAACTTTTTGATAGGAATGAAAAGTATTTGAATGTGAAGGAGTGATGCACCAATGTAGATACAATTTACTTTCCGATAAAATGCAACAAATTTAATAAAATCAATATTTTCAGCATATTGAAGTCAATAGATGGACACAATGTGGATAATCATCCACTTTTTAAGGAAGGGAAAGGCCTTATTGAAACAAATTTTGATGCTTAGATTGAAGTAGTTCTATATATTTTTTTTGCATTGCTTTTGATAAAAAACTTAGTTTGACAAAGTCAATCCAGTTCGGTAATATTTTTTCAAACTTCGTATAAATGCTATCTAAAACTTTTGTGTTAATGTTCATACTTGCTGCTAAAGCATCAAAATCTATTTTCTTCAAACGGTTCTTCTTCCCATTAATGGTTAATGCTGATTCTTCTTTATCATCTGCTATTACTAAAGCAGTACTTAGTAAATCATAAGCAGGAGATAATTCAAATTCGCCTAAATTATTTTCAAGCAAAGCAAAGTTCTTTAAGTGCATATCTGCATTGCCGGTTAAATAACAAAATAATACCAACTCAAATAAGCGCAAGGTTTCTAAACCCTTATTGGTGGTGAATTGCTGCGTTGCTTTTGCAACTTTTTCTATTGAACTTCTGTACTTATGCTCAGTTAAATTTTCGGTTAATTGACAAAAATCTTCTACTGCAATTTTATCCCTTTTATTCCTATCAAAGCGTTTGGTAATGTACGCCAGTTCGCCTGAATGCAAACGTATTAAACAATGTTGAGCCGTTTTTATTTTTACTAAACTTGCTAGGTGCATTGTTACATCTTCATTCTGTGGTAGCTCTTTATATTCTGTTGATGGTGGCTTTAAAATATAATTGCCATGCAACCCTACAATAGTAAGCCTTGATCGTTCGCACCGATTGCTATCGGGGTGTTTTTCTAATTCTAATGATAGTTTAGGTTGAACGCCAGTAACCGCAATACTCTTGATAACAATCTGCTTGGCTAATTCTTCTAATTGCTTTGAGTTAAAATCAATGATGGGTGCTTGTTTTGTACCAAACATTTTTTTAGCACAAGATGGATGAAAGTCTTGTTCATCTTCATTTAGTAACTGATAACAGTATAAACATTTATTCACTTTCATTCTTCTATTACTTTAATTGAAACACAACCTATACAGTCATTACACAAGGTTAGCAATAAGCCAAACCTATCTCTTGCATTTAGCTTCCAGTTGGCAACAGCAATATTCAACAACCAACCCTCTGGAATTAATCCATCAAAAAAAGGAAATAATATTTTGCTTTGATAAGGTTGTTTTTGAATGGGTAATGTTAGGCTAATAGGTTTTACAGAAGTGGAATTTAAAAAATCATCATCATACTGAAATGTATAGCCATCTTCATTTTCAACGATAATTCCTGCTAAATTATTTTTATAATAAACGTTTCCTTTTCTCATACTTTATCCATTTTTTATTACGCCAACCTTTGCTCCAAATAAAGCTAAAACTTGATTTACTTTATCCAATCTTACTGATTCTTTGCCACTTTCCAATTCACGTAAAAAACGTAACCCTACACCTGCTTTTTCAGCCAATTCAGGTTGTGTGAGTTTAAGTTGTTTTCGTTTATCTTTTACAAATTCAGCTAAGGAATTATTCATTTTTATACCTTTTAGGGTATAAAAATAGTAAAAACAATTGAAATTATACCTTTAAGGGTAGATTACTTTCCGATACAAATTGTTAGTTGTTAATGGTTAATTGTTAATGTTGTATTTGGTGGTTTTAATTATTGATGTTATCAATTTTATTATTTCAACTGCATCTATATTAATGCTCTCAAACTCCTTTTGTGTAAGGTATTCGGTTGCATTCATTAGTTCTAACCAATAGATTGTTTCGTTAATTTCTTTTTGTGCTATTGCTAATTTGTGTATGAAATCAGCTTTGCTTTCGCTATGTTCTGCTTCTCTTACCAGTGCCCCAACAGATGTGCCGCTTCTTAAAAATTGCTTTGATAAAATATACTCTTTTTTTTCAGCCTGCAAATGCTGAAATAGTTTTACAATTCGTATTGCAAATTCAAAACTCTTTTTCTTTATGATATTCTCTTTCATTAACAATTAATAATTTTATAATTAACCATTGGTTTCTGTGTTATCTAATTTTTCTATTTCCTTTTTTATTTCATCAATCAATTGCTGTTCAGTAGGTAAATAGAGTTGGTATTTGCTGGCTATGATGGTGTTGTTATTTTCGGGTAATGTAATTTTTACTACGGCATCGTTTTTATCGGTGCATAATAAAATGCCGATGGTTGGGTTTTCAAATTCCTGTTTTTCAAAGCGGTCATAATAGTTTACATACATCTGCAATTGCCCAATATCCTGATGAGTAAGTTTGGTGGTTTTTATTTCTATCAAAACAAAGCACTGCAAAAGGCGATTGAAGAAAACAAGGTCAATAAAAAATTCATCGCCATCAATGTGAATGCGTTTTTGCCTTGCTACAAATGCAAAACCATTGCCCAACTCTAAAATAAAATCTTGCAGGTGTGTGATAATTGCAGTTTCTAAATCTTTTTCGTAATAGGCAGCCTCCCTTTTTAATCCTAAGAATTCCAACACCATTGGGTCTTTAATAATTTCTTTGGCATCGGTAGGCAGTTTTTCTTCACGAGCCACCTTCAATACATCTTTTACATCGTTGCTTAACAAGAGGCGTTCAAACAATTGACTGTTTATCTGTCTTTCTAATTGCCTTGCTGACCAGTTGTTTTTGGTGGTTTCGGCTATGTAAAACTCTCTCTTATCTTGATTTTCAATGCGTATAAGGGTTCGGTAGTGTGTCCAACTGAATTGCGAACGCAGTGCGTTCGTAATTGGAAAAGTTTTGTAAAACTGCCTGTTCATTTCTAACTGCCTTATGGAAAAACCTGTTCCAAATTCAGGTTGGAAGGTTTCGGAAATAGATTTGATAAGGTATTTTCCATAATCTGCCCTATCCTTTCCTTCTTGCTCTTCTTCAAAAATCACTTTTCCAATTTGCCAATACATTAGCACCCTTTCGGTATCCACCGAACGGATTGCTTTTTCTTTTGCATTAGCAATGATGGTTTGTATTTGTTGTATGAGTTCTTGCTTAATTATCATTGGTTAATAGTAAATTATCAATTGTTAATTATTAATGGTTAATTATTAATGGTTAATGATAAAGCAGTAGCCGAGATTTCCTCGGCAACTGAATTGGGGTCTAATTCCTTGTCTTTGAAGATGTTTTTGATGTGCAACGAAATATTATCGGCACTGCACCCAAAAAGGTCTGCCATACGCTTTTGGGAAAGCCAAAAGGTTTCGTTGTTATAAATTACTTCAATGTTTACATTTCCTTCGGGGGAAGTGTAAAATATGATGTCGTTATTTTGATTTTTTTCTGCCATAGTATTTTATAAGTTGTACAATTCGCTAACAAAGTCATCTACCTTGTTTTGAACTATTAGTAATTGTTGGTCTCTTTCGGCTATACTAATTTTTTCTGCAAAAAATTCTTGTTGTAGAATTACCGCTTCATCAAATAATGTTTTACAGGTGACTAATTGTTTTTTTGTAGGTACTGGAATTGGTAAAGCTCGGCAGTCATTTATTTGAAATGAAGGTGTGTTTGTAATAAAGCCAGCGGTAATTTCTGCAATAGTTTTTGAATTAATCAATGTGATGATATAATACTCAGGTAAACTATCAATTAAAGAGAAAAAAGACATACTTTTTACATCGTGGATTGAAATCCCTTTTTTTCTACAACGCAGGTAAAATGTTTTAATATCGCTATAACAAAAACCCTCCTTAAAATAAAATTGTGGGTTTCTTACCACAGGCATACCTTCTCCTTTCTTGCCTGAATTAGATTTTAGGAAACTTACATTTTCTTTGCTCCAATTAATATAATATGGTGTAGGCAAGTACCAACGGTTGCCGTCTTTATCGCCTTTGTCGTATGGTACATACGTGGGTTTGCCTTCGGCTATTCCGTTCGCTTTCTCATCATTAGTAAGTGTAGTAACATCTGCAATTTGGTTCAATGCTACTATTCGGTATAAATAGCCTTGCCCAAAAATATCTCTACCGTGTTGCAATTTTATTGTTTCAAATAATGCTATAATTTCGGCTTCGGTTGTTGGCATTTTGTAATTAGTACCTAATTCTTGGTTTGCCTCTTGCAGTTTATTTATTCTTGTTTCTCTTATACGGTCTGCTTCTTTTGTGCCTTCTTTTATACCAACAAATTTTCCATTATTAGCAGTTGCCATACCTTGCCCACCTTCGGTAACTAAACCTATAATTGTAAAATCACCTTCTTTTAAATTTTCACGGTACTTATTCAAAAAGATTTTGTTTTTTTCAATATCACGGCTGGTACTAATCTTATTCCAATAAGTATCAATTATTGCTTTGTGTTTTATGGCTAATTTGTTGTGAATTTTTAAATTGGTTTCATTTGGCATAAAGAATGAACCATTTATAGAATTGGTATAAAGAGATTGAGGGATGGTATAATATTTTGCTTCGCTTAATTCTTTTTTGCCTCTTGCATCTATTACAATGGTTTCATTTTGGATTACTTCATTTTTTTGGGCAATAAAAATGGCAGTAGATACCATTGCTTCATCAAACACATCGTGCCCTAAATGTAATAATGAACATAGCTTATTTGTAGTGAGTTTATTTCGTAATTGCTTTTTGGTAAGTGTAGTAAAATAGGTATCGGGGGTAATCATTGTATTAATGCCATTTGGCTTTAATAACTCAAACCCTTTAATAATAAAATGATAATACAAGTCATCGGCAAAGCCATACAATTGTAGAAATGCTTTTTTATCAGCATCGCTTATATTCTTAGTAGAAACATAAGGCGGATTACCAATAACAATATCAAAACCATCATTAATTCCGTGAAAGACTTCACTAAAAAATAGTTTAAAATCAAACTCTACTTTGAAATTGCTAAATTGATTGTGTGTTGCTAATACGTTTTGTGTTGCAGTATTTATTTGTTGTTTTAAATCTGCTTTTATTTCTGGTGTACTTTCAGCAAAATATTGCTCTTTAAACATTTCAATTTTAGCATACTCCGAAACATTTATTACAGTATTAAACGGAATACCTAATAGGCTATTTCCTTGCATAATCTTGTAATCTAAATTTGGTAGTGCTTGTGGCTTTGTTTCATCTACTACCAAACTCAACCAAAAACGAAGTCTTGCTATGTCCACTGCTCCAGCATCTAAATCTACTCCGTAAATACTTTCTTGAATGATGTGCTTTTTTATTTCTACCTCATTCTTTTTGCCCCAACCTTTATAATCGTGCAGCACCACCATTAGGTTGAAAATTTCTTGCAATAAGCCCATTGGAAAAGCACCTGACCCAATGGCAGGGTCGCAAATTTTTATCTTTTCTAAAGCAAGTATTATTTCGGTTGCATTTTGTTTAGCCCAAGTTTCTTGCTGTTGGTCTAACTCTACTTGCTGAATTAATTTAATTATTGCTTCCTTTTGTTTGCTGTCAAATTTGGATGTAAGATGTTCCGCCAAACTTTCTTGACACATATAGTGTACAATTTCTTTTGGTGTATAGAATGCTCCTTTTTCTTTGTTGTCCTCCAATAAGTTTTCAAAAATATGCCCTAACATTTCTGGGTCAACCGCAACTGTATGTTCATCAGGTGCATCTTCGTGGACAGTGAAGTTGAAGTTGTTGAATGTATCAAATAAAGAGTTAAATGTTTCTTCGGGTAGTTTTAAATCATTATAAATTTTATCTTGGCTATCATCAAATAAACCACCATTTAGATATGGAAAACGTAAAGCATTTTTTTCATCTTCTGAATGGGTATTATTTAATGTTGTAAAAAACAATGGCACTAATTCTTTAGAATAAAAATTTGTTTTGTTTTTTGAATTTTTAAATAGGTCAAACAAATAATCGTGGTTGCCATCACCCCAAGTTTTACCCTGTGGTACTGCCATCCACCCTTTCTTTTGAATGAAGTATAAAAAGACAATTCTACCCAACATTCTTTTTACAAAATCTCTTGCTTCTCTTTCTTTATCCTTGCCTTTAAATAATTTTGCAAGTTGAACATCTGGGTCTTGAATAACTTGTTCTGTATATTTATTGCCTTTTTTAGTATAGCGTTTGCCCGTTAAGAATTGCACAAAGTCTTCATACGATTTTTTGTACTCGTTGAAAAAATCTTTACTTAATTTTTCTACAGAGAATGCCTCTTCAAAATCATTCAGCGTTAAATATTGATATAAGTTACCCTGCTGCTTTTGAATGAGCTTGTCAAAGCGAATGGCTGCTGTTAATGCCTTTTCGTTTTTGCCAAATAAGTAAGTGTAACGCTTGGGGGCTGTTTCTTTATCTTCAATGGTATCGGTGGTTGTGTTCTTTACTTTACGTTTGCTAATGTAACTAAAACGCCATTTATCGCCTTGCACAAATACCACCATTGCACCGGCTACCTGTGCTGTAATGCTTTTAATAAGGTTTCGCAA
Organism: Bacteroidota bacterium; assembly: GCA_018266965.1. Taxonomy (GTDB): domain Bacteria; phylum Bacteroidota; class Bacteroidia; order Flavobacteriales; family Weeksellaceae; genus Amniculibacterium. The sequence continues at coordinate 4,606 of JAFDZJ010000446.1, read as the reverse complement.
TCCTACACGGTTACGGGTAAGTTTTACATTATCGTTTAGCTGCACTTCAAAGATGCCTATTTTGGTGTACTCGTTTACTTCATAGTTGCCAAGTGAGTAGCATTTTTTACTAATGGTTTTATCGGTTAATTCAATACTGTGTGCATCGCCAAATAATTTACCATTGGTAAAGTGGCTTTGTAAAAACACTTTCCACTCCTTTTGATTATAAGGACTTTCAAGCAGTTGTCGTATTTCTGTAATTGTCATTTCTTAATTATCAATTGTTAATGGCTAATTGTTAATGCTGGATTTTGTTGATTTGATAATGCTTGTAATCAATTTTATTATTTCAACCGCATCTGTATTAATACTCTCAAACTCTTTTTGAGTAAGGTATTCAGTTGCATTAAGTAATTCTAACCAATATATTGTTTCGTTTATTTCTTTTTGAGCTATTGCCAATTTGTGTACGAAGTCGGCTTTGCTTTCGCTGTGTTCTGCTTCCCTTACCATTGCCCCAACAGATGTACCACTTCTTAAAAGTTGTTTTGATAAAACATACTCTTTCTTTTCAGCCTGTAAATGCTGAAACAGGTTTACAATTCGTATTGCAAAATCAAAACTCTTTTTCTTTATGATATTCTCTTTCATAATTGTTAATTATAAATTGTTAATGGTTAATGAGAAAATGCTTTGCATAATTTACAATTGATAATTAACAATTAACCATTGTCATTGAAATGATTATTTTAGGCTCTAATGGCGTTGCATCTTTTTTCAGTGTACGCTTTATTTTGGAAGTGTATTTTTTTGACAAGGCAATTAATTCTAACTCCAATTTATTTGCATTGGGTTCGTTACGCAGCTTATACACTTCATTGGTAAGGTTGGCATACGTGCCGTTTTTAAGTAATGGCAATAAATTAATAGCAGCCTGTTTGCTTTCCTCTGTGCCTAACGTATCAGCTAACCAATTGCTTAATCGTACTACTGATGTTTGTGTCCTTACATCGCTTGTATCATCTTTACCGCCTACCATTTCGGGAGTTGTAATATCTTTCTCAAACTGGTTGATGATATGATTGATATGCTTGTAATGAATTTCGGGAATTGGTAAAATGCCCTCTTCTGTTTTCTTAGCCTCAAATATTTTTACTGCCTTTTCAAAAGGTAACGGATAGGACTTGCTTTGTGTGTGCAGATAAATGTTTTTGTAATCCCCATTTTTTACAAATGCAAGGCTTTGTTCTCCATCTTGTGATTTGCGAACACACCGGATTTTAAGAGGCATTTTCCTGATGGTTTCAAAATGTTCAGGGTTTTGTTCTTTGAATTTGCGAAGCCATTCTAAATACTCTGTCCTTATATCCTTGTCTTCCTCTTTTTCCTCAAACATTCGGAACTGGTCTATTATTTCATCCAGTGTATAAATCTTATTATCCTCTCCAAAAGTGCTGTGGCTGCTTTGCAATTTGGCTAATGATTTTTGTCTTAAATTAATTTTATCATCGCCCTGCTCCGATGGGTAGAAATTATAGTTGTAAATTGAATGTGCTTTTGTGCCAATGCGATTGATACGCCCTAATCGCTGAATGAGTTTTGTAGGGTTCCAGGGTGTATCGTAGTTTACAATTACATTAGCTCTATGCAGGTTGATACCTTCTGCCAATACATCGGTAGTGAGTATTATATCAAAATCGTTTTTAAAATTGCCTTCGTAGTTGGCATCAAAGTTTTCTCGTATTGTTTCAAAAGCCTTATTCCTGTTTTCAGATGTAATGCTTAATACTTTATAACTGGTTTCTTTTTGAAGCCTATCAGCCAGGTAAAAAAGCGTATCGGCACTCTCAGTAAAAATTACCAGTTTGCCCAATTCGTTTTTACTGCTCTCAAAATATTCTGTTTTCAAGAGTTCAATAAATACATTCCATTTAGGGTCGTTATGTTCTTCTATGGCTTGCCACTTTTCGTTTAACGCTGCTAAATGCAGATAGTCTTTTTTTAAACCTTCAATGAAACCTGCTTTAAAATCTGATTGCTTAAACTTCTTGTTCTTTGGTTTATCATCATCTATTTTCAGTATTTCAATTTCAATTTCTTCATCGGTGTAGCCTTTGTTAAGCAGGTCGGTTATATCTAAATCAGGTGCAATAAAAATATTATCCCTTTCATACATTTCTATCATTTGAAGGGTGGAAGCTGTAATCTTACTCAATGACTTTTTAAAGGCATAAAAGCTACTCTCCAGTCGTTTGATTAACTGCGTTTGCATAATAAATGCTAATGACCTTGAAATGGTTTGTGCATTTTGATAAGTTCCTGCGTTGGCTTCATCGGTTAGGTAAGCAATGGCTTGATAGCGGAAAAAATCAACCCTGTTTTTATCAATAATTGTATTTGCAGTATCAATAAACAACTCGGCTAACTGGTGTGTTAATTGATACTGATTAGCGAAAGGGTCGGCAACCTTTGGAAAGGTAATACCTTGTTCAGTTAAATCCTTTGCATATCTTTCATTTCTCCTTAAATCTGTTCTTGTTCTGCGAATTGTAATATCCTTTATAACCTTATCCCTTATGTCGGTAAAAATTTCCTGTATAGCGTTTAAGTCTAATGGGGTTTGCTGAATGAGGGTTTTATATCTTACAATATGAGGGTAAAAATATTTTTGCAAATTGGGTTCATTCAAATTGCTGTTTCTAATGTCTTGAAACAATGAAATGAGGTAATAAATATCTTCGGGTTTATTGTTTAAAGGTGTTGCAGAAATTAATACTACCCTCTTTTCAAAACCTTCAATATTTCCTATATTTTCTCTTCCGCTTTTACAGATGATTTGCAAGTTTTGGAACTGTTGGCTACGGTGGTTACGGAACTTATGGGCTTCATCTACTAAAATCAAATCGTAACGTTCTTTATCGTTGTAGTTATGGTCGCCCTCTACAATTTTATTTAAACTGCCGTTGGCAATAAAATGGCATTTCTCGTCAATTCTAAATTCTTTAAAAGTGCTTTTCCAGTTCTTTTCTAAAGTAGGTGGGTAAACTACCAATACTTTAGTTTTAGGACCATTGTTGATAATGAACTTCTTTGCTAATAAAGCAGCCATTACTGTTTTACCAGTACCTACCACATCAGCCAAAAAGAAACCATTATATTTAAGCAACAGTTCGTACCCTTGATTTACTGCATCTACCTGATAGCTTAATTTTTTAAATTTCTTTAATGGTATATCACTAATGCTGTCGGGGTCGTATTCTATGTTTTTGCCAAAAAACTCTATGAGAAATTTTACATACAATTCAAACGGTGTAGGTGTTGCATCTAAATAGGTTTTCTTAATTAATGCAGGAGCATCTACTGGAAGTATTGGTGTGCTTTGTAACCACAACTTTTCAAATTCTGTATCTGCAAACAGTACGTTTTCATAATCCCTCAACTCAATATTCATTTCGTAATTATGCTCTACATCTTCTAATCCTAACCCTTGTGCAGAAAGGTTAGAAGAACCCATAATTACCATTCCATTAGGGTTGTGTTCATTGAAATTGGGTGATAAAAAGATATAAAATTTAGAGTGTAGCTTTTTTGAATTGTGTGCCCTTATTTCTATTCTGCCTTCTGCTATATCATTTATCAATTGTAAAATACCCTCCTCTATATGCTTGCCATATTTTGCATTGATAATATCTTCCTGTATGCTTTCAATAAAACTTTGCTTGGTATCTTTTGCGTTTGCATTGAATAGCAAACCTTGTTTTTGTGCTAAGGCAATGAAGGGGTCAACATTAATACCAGCAATAATTTTCACTTTCAAGTCGGCAGGAAAATGTTTGCGAATGGCGAAGTACCCGGATGCTCTGAAGTAACCAATTACCGATTTGAAGTACTCTATGTTTTGCATATGCTCAAACACACCTACAAATTTTTTATAGAGTGTATTCTCGCCCTGATTTGTAAAAAAGTTTGATGCCATTATTTCGTTTTCTTAATTTGCTTACTTACTGTTTTTAATGCTTCGTGTGCCGTGGGTTCACCTTTAACCAGTTGCATTAATTGGTCGGCAAGCCAAAGCGTTTCTAATTCTACCTTGTCTGCTTTAAGTATTTGGGCTAATAAAGGGATTTGCTCTTTCTTTAATTGCCTTACACCTTTTTCAATTTTGCTTAACTGGGCTGTGTCCATATCAAGTTGTGCAGCTACTTGTCGCAAGTAAAGTTTTTGCTTTCCTCGTAGGCTTTTTATTTTATCACCGAACCTGATTGTCATCGTTGTATTTTTAACTTGTCAAATATTGACAAATATAAGAATTGAGAAATAAATAAGTTAGCAAAGAGAAAACCACATTTCGCAAAGTTATTTCGGAAAGTAAAAAAGTAGAGTTGGGCAACAAAAAAGAGAAAGAAAAACACTTAATTTGATATGAAAAACAAGCACTTAACAAACAAAGGAAAGATAATTACTTTCCGATACAAAACTTACTAAAAATTGTCCCTAATATATCGCGATCGACGTCCACTTGGCCTGTTATCATTCCTAAATGTTGTAGCGCTTGTCGGATATCTATGGTAAGTAAATCACCGCTGAGTTTTTCAGCTAAACCTGATTGCACGGTAAGCAAACT
>JAFDZJ010000445.1 GCA_018266965.1 Bacteroidota bacterium | reverse complement strand
TACAATCGGACAACTTTTAAGCCGACACTCATTGCCTACCCTTCTGTATTTTTTATTTTCCCCACCGCACATTTTTTTAATTCAATTTTATTGCCACAGCACAAATGGCACATTTGGTTTTGCCCGACACACAAGCCGACCCTTCGCAAAACCAAAAGAGCCATTTTTTGCCAACGCACTGACTGACGTTACAGAAAATATTAATCTTAAATTAGCAAGTTGACAGTATAAGAATGACACGTGAAGCCAACAGAATGGAATTTTTATTTGGGCTTTACGAAAAATATACGGCTGACTTTTTTACAAAGGAGAAACCAAAGAAAATTAAATAACTATGTGGGCAGATAATGAAACATCAGAAGACCTTTTAGGCTTTAAAGTACACGCTGATTTATTAGTTGACGTAATTAAAGATGATACAGTACTTCCAGTAACAATTGGAGTGTTTGGAGACTGGGGAAGTGGGAAATCTAGTATTTTAAAAATAGTTGAAAAAGAATTAACAGGCGGTAAAAATGATGGTTTAAATGACGGCACTCTTGTCTTGTATTTCAATGGTTGGGTTTTTGAAGGCTATGATGATGCAAAAGCAGCATTATTAGAGTCTATAATTGAAAGTTTTGATAAGCATAAAACCATAGGAAATAAAGTCAAAGACAAAACTGCTAAACTCCTAAAGTCAGTAAAATGGATGAGATTACTTGGATTGAGTTTTAAAAAAGTGATAGTACCCGGTGCGGCAGCTTTTTTAACAGGAGGAGCTTCATTATTGCCATTTTTGATGAATGAATTCTCTCAACTTAGTAAAGAAGATTTGGCAGAAAAGTTAAAAGGTGATGGCGCAGAAGATTTTTTAAAAGATATCATTAAAAAGAATGAAGACAAAGAGGTTACAGTAGTTCGAGAATTTCGAGAAGACTTTAATGAAATGATTGAAAAATCAGGAATACAAAAACTTGTTGTAATCATAGATGATTTGGATAGATGTACTCCTGATAGGTTGATAGAAAATCTTGAAGCAATTAAGCTTTTCCTTAATGTAGAGAAAACAGCTTTTATTATTGGTGCAGACCCAAGGATAGTGAGATTTGCAATTGAACACCGCTACAAAACTGATAATATTGAAAACTCAAGTGACCCTGACAGCAGAAATAAGAGAATTGTTAGTGATTACCTTGAAAAGCTCATTCAAATACCATACTATTTACCAAAATTGACAGACAACGAAGTTGAAACTTATTTGACTCTGCTTTATTGCAAAAAAATAATGGGAAATGATTTTGTTAAAGTGATAACAGCATTTAGTAAAATCAGAGAGACCAATAGATACGATGTTTTTGGATTAGGAGATATACAAGAATTCGCAAGCCCACAACAGAAACAAGAATTAACTGAAAGCATCACACTTATTGCCTCCTTATCTCCAATTATAACGGAAGGTCTTAAAGGTAATCCAAGACAGATAAAGAGATTTTTGAACACTTTTACCCTTCGCAATAGACTTGTAAAAGTTGCAAGAATAGCAGAATTTAAAATTGATGTGCTTGCAAAATTAATGGTGTTAGAATATTCAACAACAAACCTTTTTATAGAACTATATAACTGGCAGACGTCTCAAAAGGGAGAACCACAGCAAATTTTAGATTTGGAAAAACTCGCATCAGAAAACAAAATAGAAGATATAAAAAAACAGTTTTCAGCAGAGTGGGCATCTGAAAAAGTTATCAAATGGTTAAGTTCAGAACCTAAACTTTCTGGTATTGATTTAAGGGATTACTACTGGATTTCAAGAGACCAACTTTCTACTACCATAAGCGGTGCTTCTTTAATTCCACCTCATATCAGAGTACTAAGCAAAAAATTAATTAATCACGGGTCAGGTAGCATACTGAATAAAGACATTCAGCAAGAAATAAATGGAAAACTAAATAATTCAGAAATTGAAACGCTTCTCACTCTTTTAGAGAAGGAGTTAATTAAATCCCCTGAAAACGATAGTGTTCATAAGGTTTTTATTGAAATGATGAATCAAAAAATCAATGGAGCTATAGATACATATACAAGAGCAATAAGCAAAGGAGATAACAACAAGATACCTTTTAGTTTAAGAAATGATTTTCAATTAGCCGCCAAGAACAATCCCGATGTGGAACATATTTATACTCATTTTTCAAAAGGTTCAAGCATTTACAAAGCATTAAATTCAAAGAAATAATGGGAACTACTCAAAGACTAACGCCAGGCTTACCAAATCAACCACAATGGGGTGATTTAAGTAAAACTATAACTCATATATCAAAAACAGTTGAAAAGGAAAAAGAGTTAGAAAAGAATAAGTCTATTTCTCAAGATGATGCAGCAAAGATTTATAAACAAATTGAAATTAGGAGGGCATCACACCTAAAATCAGCATTTACCAACCTTGTTAGAACAGGTGGAGGTAGGTCAAAAATTGTTAGAGGGAAATCTAATTCAATTGGAAAGGCAGGAAGAAAATCAGCTGGCAAAATAGTCGGTTTTTTTAGTAGTGTTGGTAGCCAAGGTTTAGAAAAAACCTTAGTAGATATAGGCTTTGGCAAACTAACTGGTAAAACTTTTCAAGAAGTTATAGATTTTCTTTTA
>JAFDZJ010000444.1 GCA_018266965.1 Bacteroidota bacterium | reverse complement strand
TTTCTAGACACAAACTGTCTCAATCTTCCTACCACTTGTGGAGCACAATGGAGTTCGTTTGGACAAAAATGTATAGCCTGGTCTTCTTGTTTCACCAACGCTGTTCCACATTCTGGACAATTGGAAATAAATGTTATTGCGGTGGAATCTTTTTTTCTTTTATCAAAATTCACTCCTACTATTTTGGGGATTATTTCTCCTCCTTTTTCTACATATACGAAATCGTTTTCATGTAAATCCAACTTTTTTATAATATCCTCATTGTGCAAAGAAGCTCTTTTGACAATAGTACCAGCCAACAAAACTGGCGAAAGATTTGCCACTGGTGTTATGGCACCGGTTCTTCCTACCTGATAAGTAATTTTTTCTAAAAATGATTCCACTTTTTCAGCTTTGAATTTGTATGCCATTGCCCATCTAGGAGATTTCGCAGTATATCCTAACAATTTCTGTTGTCTTATCGAATTTACTTTTATTACAATTCCATCAATATCAAAATCCAAATCGTGTCGTTTATGTTCCCAAAAATTAATAAATTCTTGGACTTCAGTAATATTACAACACAATTTTGCATGATCTTCAGAAACTAGGAAACCCCATTTTTTAGCATTGGCTAATAGTTCCCAATGGGTAGTTGCACTAGTATCTTCACTTATGAATTGATAGAGTACAGCAGTAAGATTTCTTTTGCCAACTTCAATTGCGTCCAATAGTTTTAATGTCCCACTTGCAGTATTTCTAGGATTCATAAATGGGTCCAAACCTTCTAATTCCCTATTTTTATTAAGCAAATCGAAGGATTTCCTATCCATAAATATTTCGCCACGCATAAAAAAAGAATTTGGAAAATCTCCTTTCAATTTATGTGGTACAGAAGCAATATTTTTCACATTTTTGGTAACATCATCTCCTTGGAAACCATCTCCACGAGTAACCGCTTGTTTCAGTTTCCCATTTTCATATTGTATTGATATAGATGCACCGTCATATTTTAGTTCGGCAACATATTCCACAATTTCTCCTTCCAATGTTTTATCAATTCTATTTTTCCAATCATTCAGGTCATCAAAATCATAAGAATTATCCAAAGAATACATTCTGAATTGATGAGTTGTGGTAACAAAATTTTTAGTTAGACCGCCTCCAACCCTATGAGTTGGAGAATCAGGAATATCAAATTCAGGATATTTTTTTTCCAATTCTTGTAATTGCAACAACTTTTCATCAAACTCAAAATCCGAAATCAAGGACTCATCTTGTTCGTAATAACTTTTATTATAAAAATCTATTTCTTTACGAAGTTGTTCTATTTGCTCTTGGATTGGATTATTCATCTTAAAAAACTTTTCACAAAAATAATAATTTGACAGTAGATTGAATAACTAAAAAAGAAACAAAACATTCATGAAAAAATATTTACAATTTGTAAATTTGTAGGTAACAAACCAATGTTATAAAACATGAATGTAATAGATTTGATAGTATTTGACAGAGAAAAAGTAAATTTAGATGAAATATTTTTAAATGACAAAAATAAAAATGACCTTGTACAACTACTGAAAGAATTTTCGTACATAGATGAGTTGAAAAAATATAACCTCCCATTGAACAACAAAATTCTCCTGCATGGACATTCCGGTTGTGGTAAGACAATGACTGCAAAAGCCATTGCTACACAACTCAACCGACCTTTATTAATATTGGATTTGAATAGTTTTGTATCTTCCAGAATTGGAGAAACAGCAAAAAATATTTCTTTGATTTTCGAAAAAGCAGAAAGAGAAAAAGCAGTACTTTTCCTAGATGAATTCGACCATCTTGGCAAAATGAGAGGAAACGACGACCAAGATGTTGGCGAAATGAGAAGATTGGTAAATGCACTTATCCAACTGATAGACAAACTTTCCGACAGAACACTTCTAGTAGCAGCTACCAACCATATAAAGATAATAGACACTGCATTACTCCGCAGATTTCAATTAAAAATAGGATACGAAATGCCAGACAAAAAAACACTAGACCAATACTACAAAGCCCTATTTGCCAACTTCCCTATGGAGTTTACCAATTTTGAACTGCTCTATAATATTTCTTTTGCAGAAGCCAAAGATTATTGCTATACACAGATAAAAGCTAAGATAATCAATCAACTAGAACAATAATTTATTCTAAAAAAATAAATTCCAAACTTTTCCGTTATTATAAATAACAAACTTTAAAAAAAAACATTATGAAAACAATTATCACAACAGCAATCGTACTAATTACCACCATTTCTTGTGCTACAAAATCCAACAATGCAAACAAAGAAATAATAGCAGATAATGGTACATACCAATATTATCAAGAACTACGAGCAATGCAGAAAACATTGGAAAGAGATAGACCAAAAACAATGATACTTTACAAAGGAAAGACTTATGAAACAGAAAAATTCTTTGCTTTGCAAAAAAAAGGAAAATTTGAAGATTTTAAAAGCATCGATAGAACATTGGACAAAAAAGAAATTGAAGCCTTGGGATTTTCTACCGATAAGGTCAACAGGGTAATCATCATCAACTAACAATAGAAAAAAAATATTAATTACTTTTTTTCATCTTTCACGAAGTTGGTGGTAATGCTAAAAAAACATACTGCATTAAGAAATTAATTTGAAAATAAAATTTTAACAAATGGAAAATTTATCAGAAAAAGTTAATAGCAAACGCAACTTAAATAAAACCATTATTCGAGTTTTTGCTTATGTATTTTGTTTATACCTCATTTGGTTTGGAGTAGATAGATTGAGAAGTTCTCCGGCAACATTGAAAGAATATATGAAAGGAATTGGAATAATTGTGGCGGCTTGTGTTTATTTGTTTGTAGATATCAGAAATTCAATCTCAAAAAGTAAACATTTGAATGGTTAGCTGTCAAGTTTCACAAGGTTATATTTACAAGTTGACAAATTTCACGACCTATGCAAAAAAACAAAACCTACGAAACTGAATATGATTATTAGAGAAGCCAAAATTGACGACATAAAACAAATTCAAATTGTAAGAAATTCTGTAACAGAAAACGCTTTGTCAAATCCAAATCTGGTAACAGACAAAGATTGTGAAGAATATATTACAGTTAGAGGAAAAGGTTGGGTCTGTGAAATTGAAAAGCAAATTGTAGGTTTCGCAATTGCTGACTTGAAAGAAAATAATATTTGGGCTTTATTTTTAGACCCAAAATTTGAGAAAAAAGGTATCGGACAACTATTACACAAGACAATGTTGGATTGGTATTTTACACAGACA
>JAFDZJ010000443.1 GCA_018266965.1 Bacteroidota bacterium | reverse complement strand
TTTTCTGTTTATCGAAATTCTAAAATAAATTAATAAAAAAAAGAGTAACCGAAGCTACTCTTTTTAATTTTGATGATTATTTGGTTGCAAGTTTTACTTGTATATCCATTTCATCTTTTATTACATATTCTTTGATACCTGGTTTGTAAAAAACATTGAACTCATGTCTGTTGATAGTAATTTTAGATGTTTCCATACTTACAGAATATCCATTGATAACCACATTTGCAGGGAAAGAAATTGTTTTTCTTTTTCCTTTTATCGTAACTTCTCCGATTACAACAGAGTTGTAGCCATCATTTTTATCATTTGGCAAAACTTTGGAAATATGGAATAGTGCTACAGGATATTGTTTAACATCAAAAAAATTAGTGCTTTTCAAATCTTTTGTCCATTTTTCTTGGTCTGCACCCGCTGCATTATTTATGGTTAAAGAACGCATATCCAATACGAAATCTGCATCTATTAGTTTACCATCTTTAAAATTAAATTTACCATTTTTCAGTTTTATATTTCCGTTATGGGTAAACGGTTCTGCTCTTATAACTTTGTAACCCCACCATTCTATAGTAGAGGTAATAACTTTTGAAGATTTTTCGCCTACCATTTGTATGGTTCTGGTTTGGGCATTGGATAATGATATTCCTAAAAGCAATAAAAGAAGTAAAGTGAATTTTTTCATTTTTGAATGATATTTAATTTATTGACCAAATATATAAAAAGATATTTAATATAATGAATGTTTTATGATTGAATTATTATTTAGCAACAAAATTAACTATCATTTCCACATCATTTTTCAAAATCATATCTTCGAATACATTGTAATTCAATCCATAATCCTTTCTATTGAAGGTAAACAAAGCTGATTTTACTATTGTTTTATTTCCATTATTAATGACACTCACAGGAAAAGAGATGGGTTTGGAAATATTTCTGATAGACAAATTTCCAGAAAATGTATAATTGTATTTTTTATCATTATTTGGTTTCACAGAAGTAAGCTTGAAAAAGGCTGTTGGAAATTTTTTCACATCAAAAAAATCATCACTTTTCAAATGATTTTCCAACATGAGTTTCATCTTTTTATTACCTTTCATATCATCGGCAATTATGGTGGAAAGGTCGATTATGAAATTACCGCCTACAATTTCATTGTTAGCATTGGTTACTATATTTCCGGCTTTCAATTGTACCGTTCCGAAATGAGAAAGTGCATCTGCATTCAATGCCTTGTATGCTTTCCAAGTAATTGTAGATTGACTGATTGTTTTGTTTGTCTGTCCCCAGCTAATTCCAAATTGTAAAAGAATAGTAAGCGTAATTATTTTAAAAATATATTTCATTTTAATTATTTTATTCCGAAAAAGCTCCAAAATAAGCAGCTCCATATAATGAAATCTTGGTATCATTCACAATATGAATAGGAATTTCTTTTAGCAAACCTTCCATTTTATCACTTATCTTGAATTTGTCATAAAAACCCTCCCAACTTTTGTGTTTCAAAAGAAGTAATGGCATATCTCCTGACAATATTAATCCACCTGTTGTTTTCAATTTCAATGCCAAACTATTGGCTTCTCTTGCTAAAAATTCAACATAAGTTTCTATTGTAATTTGGCAAATAGCAACTTCTCTTTCGGTTGCAGCGTTATACAATTGCTGACTGAAATCTCCGTTGTTAAGATATTCCTGCAACCAGTCTGGTTCCGGATGCCTTTTCACATCTCTCAAAAACCGAAATATATTGTACAAACCTTTTTTGGAAAGTACATTTTCCCAAGTTACAATTCCGTAAATATCGGTAAGAAATTGGTAAAATTCTACTTCGATAGTAGTCCTAGGAGAAAACTCGCAATGTCCACCTTCTGTAGCAAAAGGCCTAAGAAATTCTCCATCATAATACAATCCAGCTTCACCCAATCCATGTCCAGGAGCAATTACCGCCATATTTCCATTGCTACTTTCTACTTCTGGTTGGAAAACTGTAATTAATTTTTCATCTGTTATCCCTGCCAAACCATAAGCAGCTGCTTCCAAATCATTGATTAAATAAACACTTTCAACAGAAAAATTTTCTTTTATCTCTTGTGCATCAATTACCCAATTCAGATTATTGGTGATACTCTTTCCATGCAATACAAAACCCGGAACAGATGCAATAATCCTATCGATGTTGGAAATCGAATTTTGCGTAACAAAATTTCTTATCATTTCAACAAAATTATCATATTGTTTGGTCTGGACTTCCTCCTCTTTTTGCAACAATATACTTCCATCTACTACTTGGAAAAGTCCAACTTTGGAAATTGGCATACCCAAATCTACCACCAAAAGGCGGTTATGGTTATTTTGATTATTATTAAGACCAGGTAAAAATAATTTGAATTTGGAATTTGCAATCATGATAATTCGTTTTACCCAAAGGTATAGAATAGCATTGATATTTTGAATATTTTTTTTATTTTTTTTATCGTTGATACATAATAATTGTGTCAATTGGCAAAAACAAAGTTATTTTAATTGTTCGGGATTAAGAATCTGTGATAATAATTTATAAAAAAACCGACTTACAAATAGCAAGTCGGCTGAATAATATGGATATTGCAGTATTACTTCATACTAATAATTTGATCTACAATATATTGTGTATTACCTCTCCAAGGCAAAATACCATGATATTCTTTGTAATGCAAATCGAAAGATTTGCCGTTATTCTGTTCCAATTGTTGAAAGATTTTATCATCTTCCACGGAAAACTCAAATTCGTAACTCATAAGATTTCCTGTTTTTGCATTGGCCCCAAAACCTTGTTGTATCAGTTTACCTTCATAAGTTTTAAAAATATTTCCTTTTTTCACGGCAAAATTCAGGCTACCAGATTTCACACCTTCGCCAAAAACAAAGAAGTATCTATACCAAATAAAAGTCCCGAAGAACAATAACAAGATAGTGCAGAAAATCCAAAAGTATTTCATAGTATTTCAAAATTTATAAATTATAGTATTTACAGAATAACAGATAAAACATTATCATTATTTCAAGCAAATATAATTTATTTTTTTGAAATCGAACGAGAAATTACAATTTTTTGAATTTCAGAAGTTCCTTCATAGATTTGGGTAATCTTGGCATCTCTCATCATTCTTTCTACATGATATTCTTTCACATATCCGTATCCACCGTGGATTTGCACTGCTTCTACCGTTGTATCCATTGCTACTTGCGAGGAGTATAGTTTTGCCATTGCTCCAGATTCGGAAATATCTTTACCTTCATCTTTTTCCGATGCTGCTTTGTAACACAACATTCTAGCAGCGGTAATTTGGGTTGCCATATCGGCCAATTTGAAAGCCACAGCTTGATGGTTGATAATTTCTGTACCGAAAGCCTTTCTTGTTTTCGCATATTTCAAAGCCAATTCATAAGCTCCGGAAGCTATACCCAAAGCTTGGGAAGCAATACCTATCCTACCACCATTGAGAACTGCCATTGCAAAGTTGAAACCAAATCCATCTTCTCCAATTCTGTTTTCTTTTGGAACTTTTACATTATTAAAAATTAGAGAATGAGTATCGGAACCACGGATTCCCATTTTATCTTCTTTCAGTCCAATTTCAAAACCTTCCCACCCCTTTTCAACTATAAAAGCATTTATACCTTTATGTTTTTTTTCTGGATTGGTATGAGCGATTACAATGTAGTATTGAGCAGTTCCACCATTGGTAATCCAGTTTTTTATTCCATTTAACAAATAATAATCTCCTTTGTCTTCGGCGGTTGTTTTTTGGGAAGTCGCATCGGAACCAGCTTCAGGTTCGGACAAAGCGAATGCTCCAATTACTTGTCCACTAGCAAGTGGTGTAAGGTATTTTTGTTTCTGTTCCTCGTTGGCATATTTCTCCAATCCTGCACACACCAAAGAATTATTCACAGACATCACTACCGCAGCAGAAGCATCTACTTTTGCTATTTCTTCCATGGCAATCACATAAGAAACGGCATCTAGTCCAGATCCACCGTATTTGGGATCCACCATCATTCCTAAGAAACCTAGTTCTGCCATTTTTTTCACTTGTTCGTGTGGAAACTTCTGATCTCGGTCTCTTTCTATTACACCGGGTAAAAGTTCGTTTTGAGCAAAATCTCTTGCTGCTTGCTGAATCATCAGCTGTTCTTCAGATAAATTGAAATTCATAATGTATATAAATTGTTTGCGGTAAAAATACAATTTTTAGCATAAATCTTTTATAAAAATATTTGGTAATTTCATATAAAAGCAATATTTTTACAAGAATTACATTTTTACTAATTATAATTAAACGAAAATGAGCATAAAAAGATTATTTGATTTTGCTAATCACGCATTGATAAAATTTCCTCAATCCGCTATGTATGTTACCAAACACAAAGGAAATTGGATAAAAACATCTACAAAAGAATTTGTAAACCAAGGCAACAAAATATCAAGAGGACTACTAAAACTAGGCATACAACCAGGAGATAAAATTGCAATCATAACCTCTGCAACAAGGACAGAATGGGCGATTATGGATTTTGGAATTTTACAAATTGGTGCAGTTACAGTCCCTGTTTATCCTACAATTTCTTCTGAAGATTACGAATATATATTTAATAATGCAGAAATAAAATATTGTTTTGTCTCCGACAAAGAATTAGTGGATAAAGTTAATAGTATCAAACAAAATATCCCTACTATAAAAGGTGTATTCAGTTTTGATGAAATAGATGGTGTCGCCAACTGGAGTGAGATATTAGATTTAGGAGAAAGCGAAAGTACTCAAAATGAAGTTACCGATCTCTCCAATTCCATCAATGAAGACGACCTCGCTACACTCATCTACACTTCCGGAACTACAGGAAAACCAAAAGGAGTAATGCTTACTCATAAAAATATTGTTTCCAATGTGTTGGCTTCCGATTCCAGAATACCAAGAAAAAAAGGATTGGACAATGAGGATACTCGAGCGTTGAGCTTTTTACCCATTTGCCATATTTTTGAAAGAATGATTTTTTACCTTTTCACTTACAATGGTATTTCTATTTATTTTGCTGAAAGTATAGAAAAAATGGGTGAAAACATAAAAGAAGTCCAACCTCATTATATGACTGTTGTCCCAAGATTGATAGAAAAAGTATATGACAAAATCTACGACAAAGGTGTAAGTGCTGGTGGATTGAAATCAAAAATTTTCCTTTGGGCTTTAGGTATTAATAAAGCAAAACAAACCATTAACAAAAAACCATCTACACTTTCCGAAATTATTGCCGACAAATTGGTTTTCAAAAAATGGAGAGAAGGATTGGGAGGAGAAATAATAACATTGGTTTCTGGCTCTGCAGCTTTGTCGGATAGACTAAATAAAATGTTTTGGAATGCTGGTATTCCAATTTTGGAAGGATATGGACTTACCGAAACTTCACCTGTTATTTCTGTAAATTCTATGGACAAAATGAAAGTAGGAACAGTTGGTCATCCGTTGGACAATCTAAAAGTGAAAATACAAGAAGATGGCGAAATTACTGTAAAAGGTCCTTCTATTACAATTGGCTATTTCAAAAACGAGGAACAAACCAAAGAAGCTTTTACAGAAGATGGCTATTTCAAAACTGGCGATATTGGACATATTGACGATGATGGTTTTCTAAAAATTACCGATAGAAAAAAAGAAATGTTCAAAACTTCTGGTGGAAAATATATTGCACCACAAGTGATAGAAAATATGGCAAAGGCTTCGAAATTTATTGAACAAATCATGGTAATTGGAGAGGGTGAAAAAATGCCTTGTGCACTTATACAACCAGATTTCAATTTCGCATCTCATTGGGCAGAAAGAAAAAATATCAATATCGGAAAAACGAATGAAGAAATTGCAAACAGCCCCGAATTGAAAACCAGAATAGAAAAAGAAATCGACTACCTGAACTCCAAACTTGGACATTGGGAACAAATCAAAAAATTTGAACTTACACCGGAAATATGGTCAATTGAAAATGGATTACTCACACCAACCATGAAATTAAAAAGAAAAATGGTAAAAGAAAAATTCATCCAATTATACAACAAAATATATGGACATGATTTAGGTCAAGGTTAAGGTTAAGATTAAGGTTGAGATTAAGGTTATTTCCGATGAGTTAAATTTAATATAAACAACTTCAAAGTAAGCAATTCCGTAGGAGTTGCTTTTTTTATTTATTTAAACTTCTAAATCCTAATAAATATATAATCATGAAAAAAATCATATTATCATGAAATTATTTAACGATAAAAAATTTTTGTATCTCGATTTGATATTATATTTTTGCACTTAATTAGAATAAATAAAAATAAGATATTTATGAAATCGCCTCGTTTTAGCAACCACAAAAACTAAAGAAGATTAGCGATTGCATAAGACCATTAAAAAACAATAAACAATTACTTATGAAAAAGATACTATATACAGCAATTTTTCTTTGTTCATTATTATTCAATGCTCAAAAAAACACGCTTCTCAATGCAGATTTTTGGAAAGGAAAACCAAGTGTAGAAACTATAAAAACTGAAATCGAAAAAGGAAATTCGCCATCGGAATTCAACAACAATGCTTTTGACCCGGTTGCAATCGCTATTAATAATGGTTCGAATTTAGAAACCGTGAAATTTTTGGTTGAACAAAAAGGAAACTCCGTGGACAAACTGACCCACGATGGAAGATTGTATCTTCATTGGGCAGCGATGACCGGAAATGCAGAAGTAATAGAATATCTTATAAAAAAAGGTTCGAAAATTGACCAACTGGATACCAAAGGACTTACTCCTCTTGCTTTCGCAGCTACTTCCGGAGTGAATAATCCTAAAGTCTATGAATTGTTTTTTAATGCCGGAATTTCTCCAAAAGCTAAATATAAAAACGGAGCAAACATCTTACTTTTGTCCATAGGAAATGACAAAGATGGTACACTTCAAAAATTATTCGAAGCCAAAGGTTTGAAAATTACCGACAAAGACGACAAAGGAAACACTGCTTTCGATTATGCTGCTACCTACGGAAATATCGATTTTCTGAAATCACTTCAAGCCAAAGGAATAAAAGCTACTGGAACAGCCCTCATCAATGCAGCACAAGGAACCAGAAGAAGCTCTAATGGTATTAATGTTTTTCAATATTTGATAGACGAAGTAAAGATAAATCCTACATCAACTTCGGAAGATGGAGCGACAGCATTACAACTAATTGCCAGAAAACCAAAGCAATTGGAAATCATCAATTATCTTTTGGGTAAAGGTGTAGATGCCAACAAAACCGATGCAGAAGGCAACAATGCTTTGATGGTTGCTGCGGGTGGAAACGACATTGACAATGTGAAAATATTGGCAGAAAATACCAAAAACATAAATGCTCAAAATAAAAATGGCGAATCTGCACTTTCTCATGCTATAAAATCCGGAAATCCAATGATTGTAGAAACATTAATTTCCAAAAAAGCAGACATCAATGTATTGGACAGCAAAGGAAACAATTTGGGTTTCTATCTTGTACAGTCTTATAAACCCACAAAAGCAGGAGAAAAAAGTGATTTTGATACAAAACTAAACCTCCTCAACCAAGCGGGATTTGATGTTTCCACTCCTCAAAAAGATGGTTCTACCCTGCTCCATTTGGCGGTTGCTAAAAATGATTTGGGACTTTTAAAAAAATTGGAACCTTTGAAAATTAACATCAATGCGGTGGATAAAGAAAAAATGACTGCCTTGCACAAAGCTGCACTTATTGCAAAAGATGATAGCATCTTGAAATATTTAGTAACCTTGGGAGCAAACAAATCATTGAAAACAGAATTTGACGAAACCGCTTATGATTTGGCAATGGAAAACGAATCTTTGAAAAAAAATAATACTGACCTTCAATTTTTAAAATAATAACTGAATAAATAATCCTTCAAGGATTGAAATACCAATACGAATCTACAAATGAAAAATATCTTAAAATCCACTACTTTACTTCTTACATTTTTAGCAACAGGATTTGCAAATGCTCAAACTTCCAAATACAAATGTATGTTGCAACTTACCAATTACAATGGTGAAGGTGCTTACATAGTGGTTTCCCTCATCAATCCGAAAGGAGGTTATGAAAAAACATTGTATATGTTGGGACCAGAAAAAAAATGGCATGACACTTTGAAACAATGGTACAAAGCCGATGGAAAAAAAGCAAAACTCAACGGAATAACCGGAGCATCGGTTGCGGGTGGTGACAGAAGTATATTCAATATTTCTGTAGATGACCAATACCTGAACAAAGGTTACAAAATCCGTTTTGAAACAGCAGTTGAAGACCAAAAATACAATGTTTCCGATGCCGAAATTCCGTTTACCACTTCCGGAATTGCAGAAAAAGCCGAAGGGAAAGGATACATACGATATGTAAAATTGATAAAATCCTAATTTACACCAAAATTTAACTTTAAAACCTCAAAAACTTGTTCCTAAATTTAGGTACAAGTTTTTTTTTGAAATATATA
>JAFDZJ010000442.1 GCA_018266965.1 Bacteroidota bacterium | reverse complement strand
TATAATATAACAGACGAAACAGATACTGCGGATAGTAGATTTATAAAATTTTCAGAAAATCTACTCAGCGGAAGGATAGGTACTGCATCTGCAAAAATAATCATAGAAGGTGTTACCAAAGAGGATAAAATTTCATTACCGGAAGTCATAAAAATATTAGAAGAAAGTAAAGAAAATATTAGCATCAACAAACAACTTACCCAGCAATCCCAACAATTGAGGATACTTACAAACAACTTAAAAGATGCTAATGATTCCCTCTTGATAAAAGACCAACAAAAAGACGAGTTTTTAGATACCATTGCACACGAATTAAGAACTCCTATCACAGCTATAAGAGCAACAAGCGAAGTATTAATAGATGATGAAGATATGCCGCAGGAAATAAAAAAAGAATTTTTGAATAATATAATTTCAGAAAGTGACAGATTAGCCGAAATAATAAATGATATTTTGTACCTAGACAAGCTAGAAGCTGGTATGATAAGTCTTAATATTGAAAATAAAAATATCATAGAAACTTATAAAAAAGCTACAAAACCTCTTGCCAACCTTTTCGAACAAAAAATGTTGCACCACTCGGAAGTGAATTTGTTGCAAGAAAGCATAATCCCTCATGATGAAGGCAAAATGATACAAGTTTTTCAAAATATTCTAGGAAACGCACTCAAATTTACTAATGCACAAGGAATGATACAAACAAAGTTCCGTAAGACTGAAGAGGGAATAAAAATTTCTATTTTCAATACAGGAAAAACCATTCCGAAAGAGGATTTGAAATATATTTTCGATAAATTTTATCAAAGTAAAAATCAAAACATCATAAAACCAATCGGAAGTGGATTGGGACTGGCTATTTGTAAAAATATTATACAAGCACACATGGGAGAAATCCAAGTAAAAAATAAAGAAATTGGAGTGGTTTTTGAAATTATTTTCCACAACAACACGCAATAAAAAAGAAAAATCATGAAAAAGATACTCATTGCCGATGACGAACATAAAATAATAATGACTTTGGAATACGCATTCCGAAAAGCAGGATACCAAGTTTTCATTGCCAGAGATGGCTCCGAAGTCATGGAAATTGTAGAAAAAGAATTACCAGACCTTATACTTTTGGATATTATGATGCCCAAAGTTGATGGCTATACAACCATCATCAACCTAAAAAATAAAAAAATCTACAACCAAATAAAAATAATTTTTCTATCCGCAAAATCCAGCCACGAAGACATCACAAAAGGACTTCAATTAGGTGCAGATGATTATATAACAAAACCATATTCCATAAAAAAATTAATAGAAAGAGTGGAACAAATTTTAGGTTAATTTCTTGTAAAACAAACCCTATCAATCAAACAAAAACAGACACTAAAATTAACATTAAATACAACAACAAAAATATGAAAACAGATGAAATCTTCTCCAAAAGCATAGAAAACAAAGAAGAATTTTGGCAACAACAATCAAAAAATATTTCATGGATACATCCACCAAAAAAAATACTAGGAAAAGACAAAAACGACTATCCTCTTTGGTTTGAAGATGGATTGGTAAACATGTCCTATCTCTGTATAGACAAACATATTGATGATGGATTCGGAAACGAAACTGCAATAATTTATGATTCTCCCGTAACCAATAAAAAACAAAAATACAGCTATCTAGAAGTAAAAAATGAAGTTGCAAAACTTGCAGGAGGACTTCTATCATTAGGCTTACAGAAAGGAGATACCGCTGTGGTATATATGCCAATGATTCCTCAAACGCTATTTACCATGTTGGCTTGTGCTAGGATTGGCGTTATACACAATGTAGTATTCGGAGGTTTTGCACCACAAGAATTGGTAGTTAGGATAGACGATTGCAAACCAAAAGTATTAATAACCGCAACAGCAGGAGTAGAAATTACCAAAAGAATTCCCTACCTACCATTAGTAGAAAAAGCTATACAACTTTCCCAAGACAAGGTAGAAAATATTATTGTATTCAATAGGAAATTAATAGATAATGAAAATGAATATTTCGAAGGAACAATCGATTATGAAGAGTTGGTTTCTCAATCCTCTCCTGCAGATTACCTTCCTGTGGAATCCTCCCATCCTTTATACTTACTGTACACCTCCGGGACAACAGGAAAACCAAAAGGTATTGTAAGAGATACAGGAGGATATGCAACTGCACTAAAATTTTCTATGACGGAACATTATGATATGCAACCTGGTGAAGTTTTTTGGGCAGCTTCGGATTTTGGCTGGGCAGTAGGACATAGTTGTTCCGTATATGGACCAATGATTAATAGAAACCCTACCATAATATATGAAGGAAAACCAGTAATGACACCCGATGCAGGAGCTTTTTGGAGAATAATTTCCGAATATAATGTTACTGCAATGTTTACTGCTCCAACTGCAATTAGAGCGATAAAAAAGGAAGATCCAAATGGCGAATTTGTAAAAAAATACGATTTGTCGAATTTCAAAAAACAATTTTTAGCAGGTGAAAGATGCGATGTTGCAACATTGGATTGGTTTGCAGAACACATAGGTGTACCAGCAATTGACCATTGGTGGCAAACAGAATCCGGATCGCCTATGTTGGGATTGTTAACCAAACATGATTATCATATAAAAAGAGCTTCCGCAGGAAAACCAATCCCAGGATACGATATAAAAATTTTCGACGAAAATGGCTTCGAACTCAACGCACACCACGAAGGATATTTAGTAATAAAACTACCTCTACCTCCTGGAGCTCTTTTGGGTGTTTGGAATGATTATGATAGATTTAAAAAAAGTTATCTATCCCAATTCGATGGCTATTATTTCTCCGGAGATGGTGCAATAAAAGACGAAGATGGCTACATATTTATTACCGGCAGAGTCGATGATGTTATCAATGTTGCAGGACATAGATTGTCCACCTCCGAAATGGAAGAGGTGGTAGCTTCTAACCCCGCTATTGCAGAATGTGCCGTAGTTGGGATTGATGACCAACTAAAAGGACAAATACCTTTT
>JAFDZJ010000441.1 GCA_018266965.1 Bacteroidota bacterium | reverse complement strand
TCAAACCGATGATGAAAGCAAAGACGGGTTCTATCATCAATATGACTTCCGTGGTAGGTGTGAAAGGAAATGCCGGACAAGCCAATTACGCTGCTTCAAAAGCCGGAGTTATCGGTTTTTCTAAATCTATCGCTTTAGAATTGGGTTCCAGAAATATCCGTTGCAACTCCATTGCTCCGGGCTTTATAGAAACTGAAATGACTGCCGCTTTGGACGAAAAAACCGTACAAGGTTGGAGAGAGGCGATTCCATTGAAACGAGGTGGACAACCCGAAGATGTTGCCAATGCTTGTGTGTTTTTGGGAAGCGATATGTCTGCCTACATCACAGGTCAAGTGATGAATGTAGATGGCGGAATGTTGACCTAAATTGAAGAATTAAATACAACGATACTCAAACTTTGGAAAACATTATTTTTTTCCAAAGTTTTTTTTAAATTAAACTTCTGTATGAAAGCAATAACCATTAATAATAAAACATACAACAATCCACTCCTCGTTTTTGCGATGAAAGAAGAAGCACAAAATCTTTTCGAAGGGTTTTCCTTATTATTTACAGGATTGGGAAAGGTAAATGCAAGTTATGCTTTAACCAAAAATATTTCTTCTAATTTTCCAGATATTATCATTAATCTGGGAACCGCAGGTAGCACACAGTTTCTAAAAGGAGAAGTAATCTGTTGTACACAATTTGTACAAAGAGATATGGATGTAGAAGCCTTGGGATTTCCAAAATTCAAAACTCCTTTTGCAGAAGAAGAGGCAGTCTTGTCTTATGGTATTACTCCGAATGATATGAAAAAAGGAATATGTGGTACCGGCGACTCTTTTGAAACCGAACACAACAACCCCGAATACAATGTTGTAGATATGGAAGCTTATGCTTTGGCGTTAATTGCCAAAAGAGAAAATATTCCTTTTTTGTGTCTGAAATATATTTCCGATGGAGCCGACAAAGATGCTGTTGATGACTGGTCGATTAGCGTAACAAAGGCTGCACAAACATTGAAATCTGCATTAGGAATAGTATAATCATCTGATTGTGGATAAAGTTTAGGAGATATTTAACAATATATTAAAGGGTTAGCCTAAACTTTTCCTTAAATTTGCAAAAAATAAAAATTTTAAAAAAAATATGTCATTAATAAAATCAATTTCCGGAATCCGAGGTACTATTGGTGGTAAAGTAAATGATAACCTAACTCCATTAGATGTTGTGAAATTTGCTTCTGCATTTGGCTCGTGGCTTCAAAATACCAAAAACAAAAAAGCACTAACATTGGTAATTGGTAGAGATGCTAGGATTTCTGGAAGTATGGTTTCCTCTTTGGTTGCTGCAACTTTGCAAGGTCTTGGGATTTCTGTAATAGATTTGGGACTTTCTACAACACCAACAGTAGAAATTATGGTGCCAGAACTGAATGCAGATGGTGGAATAATCCTAACCGCTTCTCATAATCCTAAACAATGGAACGCCCTAAAATTACTGAACGAAAAAGGCGAATTTATAAATGCAGAAGAAGGTGCAAAAGTGTTAGAACTTGCAGAAAATGAAGATTTTGAATATGCCGAAGTAGATGATTTGGGAAGCTATGACATTAGAAATGATGGCTTTGATATCCACATTCAGAAAATTTTGAATTTGCCAATGGTAGATGTAGAAGCCATTAAACAAAAAAAATATAAAGTAGTAGTAGATGCGGTCAATTCCACCGGAGGTATTGCAATACCTATGTTGTTGGAGAAATTGGGTTGCGAAGTTGTAAAACTATACTGCGAACCCAATGGACATTTTCCACACAATCCAGAACCACTGAAAGAGCATCTTACGGATATTTGCGACTTGGTAAAAAAAGAAAATGCTACCCTGGGAATTGTTGTAGATCCCGATGTGGACAGATTGGCATTTGTAGATGAAAAAGGAGAAATGTTCGGAGAAGAATATACATTGGTTGCTGTGGCAGACTATCTTTTGAAAAATAAAAATGGAGCAGCAGTTTCCAACCTTTCTTCTAGCAGAGCATTGAGAGATGTAGCTCACCAAAATAATTCGGAATATTTTGCATCTGCTGTGGGCGAGGTAAATGTTGTAACGCTAATGAAAGAGAAAAATGCAGTTATAGGCGGAGAAGGAAACGGAGGTATTATCTATCCGGATTTGCACTATGGAAGAGATTCTTTGGTAGGTGCAGCTTTGTTTTTGACACATTTGGCAAAAGAAAACAAGACAGTTTCCGAACTTAGGGCAACCTATCCACCCTATTTTATGGGGAAAAAGAAAATAGATTTGTTACCAACAATAGATGTAGATGGATTATTAGAAAAAATGAAATCCGAATATCAAAATGAAGAAATTTCTACTATTGATGGAGTGAAAATTGATTTTGCCAACAATTGGGTTCATCTCAGAAAATCTAATACCGAACCTATTATTAGGATATACACCGAAGCTCCAACACAAAAAGAAGCCGATGAACTTGGAGATAAAATGATTGCTAAATTACAATCGCTAATATAGATAAGAATATTTTGAATAAGAAACTTTTAGCATCTTATTTGCATTTGAAGAAATATAGAAACAATTACTTTGGAGGAATTTTTTGATAATGAACTTGTAGCAAAGTTCGAAAATATGATTGAGAATAATGACGAAACCTACTTCGACACCGAAGAATTGGAGGAAATTATTATACATTATTTGGAAATTGGAGATATAGAATTGGCAGAAACCGCTGTTACATTTGGCATAAAAATCCACCCTAATTCCATCGAGATAAAAACAAAAAAACTGGAAGTTTTACTAGAACTAGAAAAATATTCTGAAGCTAAATTGTTAATCGATGAACTAAAATCCACATCTGAAAACAGTACCGATTTTTTGGTTTGTTGTGCCAAATATTACTCCAACCTTGGGCATACAAAAAAAGCGATAGAGTTTTGCGAAAAAGCATTGGAACTGGGCGAAGAAGAAAACTTTCTGCATAATTTTATAGCAGACGAATTGGTAAATATTGGCGATCCTTTTCACGCTCTCAAGCATTATCAACTTGCTCTAAAATTGGATTTTCAAGATGATTACGCTTTGGAAAATGTTATGCTTTGCTACCACAGAATTAATAAATCCGATGAAGCAATAGCTTTTCTAAACGGATTTTTGGACAATCACCCATATTCCGAAACAGCTTGGTTGGAGTATGGACAGTTTTATTTTAATAAAAAAAATTACGAAGAAGCAATCAAAGGATATGATTTCCTATTGGCAATCAACAACTCTTTTATTGGGGTATATGCCAATAAAGCCATTTGTTACGAAGCCATGAAACAATGGAAAAAAGCCATTGAAGTCTATGAAGAATCATTGGAACATGAATTTACAAAAGCATATACTTATTATAAGATTGGACTTTGCTACAAGGAGCTGAAACAAAGATCGTCCTCACTTAGTTCTTTTCAAAAATCATTGAGAGAGGATCCACAATTTTATCTTTCCATGATGGAACAAAGCGAACTGTATGAAGAAATGGGAAGCATGAAGGAAGCCTTACATTTTGCAAAAGAAGCCAGCATTTTGAATTTTGGAAACATGGATTATCAAAAAAAATTGGCTTACTTGTACATAGAAGCAGGGAGATATGAAGAAAGTTTGGATTGTTTAATAAAAATAATTGATGCCGAACCAGAGCGATTTTATAATTGGTACGCCTACATAGAAGTATTAATGCTTATTGGCGAATACGAAGAAGCAATCTCTGTACTAAAAATAGCCCTCCAAACCCATGAAAAAGCCGAACTCTACTACCAATTGAGCAACTGCCTTTTCCATCTTAAAAAGAATAAAGATGCCAACAATGCCTTGGCACAAGCTATTTTCCTAGATGCAACTCTGTTAGAGGAAATGAAAAATAAATACCCTAATATAAAAGACGAAATCTTGAAAATAAAAGCTGGAAAAAAATAGTTTTGGTTACTAATTGCTTTCTAGTATAGTTTTTCTACCGTTCGGGAATGTTTTTTCCGAACGGCTTTTTTTTTGGAATACTTTTGCACCATAAAAATAACCTATGAAAAATTATTTGCAATCATTTTTTACCTTGTTGTCCGTCCTTTTTTTTACTAATGGGTTTTCACAAATAACCATTTCTGGCACCGTTTCTTATAAAAACAAACCAGTGAAAGAGGTAAGTGTAACCCTAAAAGACTCGTATGATGGTGCTACAACAGACAGCAAAGGCAATTATTCCTTCCAGACATCGGAAAAAGGTAAGCAAACACTAGTGTTTTCTCACCATCAATACATAGATACCGATGTAGAAATTGAAATAAAAAATGAAAATATAGTACAAAACATCAATTTAAAAGAGAGAATAAATGAAATCGATGCGGTTGTCATTACCGTTGGAGCAATAGAAGCTAGCGACAAAAAAAGAGCAACAGCTTTGCTTTCGCCGATTGACATCTACACAACTGCTGGTACAAATGGACAAATTTCTTCTGCTATTAATTTTTTGCCAGGAGCACAAAAAGTTGGTGAGTCCGAAGGATTATTTATCCGAGGTGGATCTGGAGCAGAGTCCAAAATATTTATGGATGGAAGTTTGGTAAACAATTATTTTTCCAATTCTATCCCTGGATTAGCAGGAAGAGACAGATTCAATACCTCTTTGTTCAAGGGAAATGTGTTTTCTAGCGGTGGATATTCTGCACAATATGGACAGGCTTTGTCTGGAGTATTATTATTGGAAAGTGTGGATTTACCAGCAACCTCTTCCTATGATTTTGCAGTTTCTCCATTATTCGTCAATGGTAGTTTGCAGAAACTTTCGGAACAAAAAAATCATTCTTATGGTTTTAGCCTTGGATATTCTAATTTGAAATTAATGCAGCAACTTCTTAATTTCAATACCGATTTTATTACTACTCCAAACGGTTGGAGTGCCGATGCTAATTTTAGAATAAAAACAAAATCCGGTGCTATGTGGAAATACTATGGGAATTTTGACCAAAATAAAATGGAGGTACAAACGCCAAGTCTTGAAACTAATGCCGACACCAATTTCACCAGCCTAAATGCTCAAAATA
>JAFDZJ010000440.1 GCA_018266965.1 Bacteroidota bacterium | reverse complement strand
ATTAAAACAAAGAGAAAACTGTTGGTTTTTTTGTATTTTTACCCTTTAAAAAAAATTTAATAATACTAAATTAACAATTATGAAATCTTTCGTACAATATGACAATCAATCCGATTTCTCCATCTATAATATTCCATTTGGCGTAGCAGTTTTCAACAAAGAGTATATTGCTTGTGCCACCAGAATTGGAGATATGGTAGTAGATTTGGCATCTTTATATGATTACAGTTTTTTTGATGATATCGAAGGACTCAATGACAATGTATTCGAAGCTTACACCTTGAATGATTTCATAGAACTAGGCAAACCAACTACTACAAAAGTAAGAAAAAGATTACAAGAGCTTTTAGCAGAAGGGTCTGCTTTGTCATTAGATGAAAAAACTATTGATGAATGTTTTTATGATTTGGACAAAGTAGAAATGTTGATGCCAATCCATGTACAAAACTATACCGATTTTTATAGTAGTATAGAACACGCTACCAATGTAGGAAAAATGTTTCGAGATCCTGCAAATGCTTTGTTACCCAACTGGAAACATTTGCCAGTAGGATACCACGGAAGAGCTTCGTCCATAGTAGTATCTGGTGTTGATTTCCATAGACCCAAAGGACAAATGAAACCTGCTGATGCCGAAAAACCGATTTTTGGACCATCAAAACAAATGGACTTCGAGTTGGAAATGGCATTTATCGTAAATAAAAATACAGAATTGGGCGAATCTATTTCTACCAAAGAAGCAGAAGATGCTATTTTTGGAATGGTAATTTTCAATGATTGGTCTGCAAGAGATATTCAGTCTTGGGAATATGTTCCACTAGGACCATTTTTGGGAAAAAATTTCTGTTCGTCTATCTCCCCTTGGATAGTTACTTTGGAAGCATTGGAACCATTCCGCACAACATCACCTCAACAAGAACCAGAAGTTTTGGATTATTTAAAATTCGATGGAAATAAAAATTTCGACATCAATTTGGAAGTTTATCTACAACCAGAAAATGGTGTAGAAAACCTTATTTCCAAAAGTAATTATAATTTCATGTATTGGAATATGTGTCAACAGTTAGCACACCATACCATAAATGGTTGTAATATAGAAGTGGGCGATATGTATGCAAGTGGTACAATTTCCGGTGCAGAAAAATCATCATTTGGCTCCATGTTGGAACTAACCTGGAGAGGTCAAAATCCATTGCAATTATCCGATGATACCGAAAGAAAATTTGTAGAGGATAACGATACAATAATCATGCGTGGTTATGGAGAAAAAAATGGTATCAGAGTTGGATTTGGAGAGGTAGCTACAAAAGTTTTACCAGCAAAATAATTCGAAATGAAAATCATTAACCCAAAAGATTTGTCTGCTGTACAATTGCAAACCATTATGCAGACTGCCATTGCTCCTAGACCTATTGCCTTGGCATCTACAATAGATAGTGAGGGGAAAATTAATCTTTCGCCATTCAGTTTCTTCAATATGTTCAGTACGGTACCTCCAATACTAATTTTCTCTCCTGCCAGAAGGGTAAGAGATAATACTACCAAACATACGCTAGAAAACATACTGGAAGTACCAGAAGTGGTTATCGGAAATGTAAATTTTGCTATGGTACAACAGATTTCATTGGCTTCAACAGAATACACCAAAGAAGAAAATGAATTTATAAAATCTGGTTTAACAATGAAAGACGCTACCATGGTAAAACCAAAACTAATTGCAGAATCACCGGTGAATTTCGAATGTAAAGTGCAAGAAGTAAAACACTTAGGAACAGAAGGAGGAGCTGGGAATTTGATATTTTGTGAAGTTGTAAAAATCCATATTCGAGAAGAATTTTTGGATAATGATGGAAATTTAGAACAAAAAAAATTAGACTTGGTCGCCCGATTGGGTAGCAATTGGTATTCGAGAAATAACGAACACAACCTATTCGAAGTTCCAAAACCACTAGTAACCCTAGGGATAGGCTTTGATAATTTACCCGATGAAATAAAATTCAGCAAAGTGTTTACCGGAAACGATTTAGGAATGTTATCCAATATAGAAGAATTACCAATTGGAAAGTACCAGCCAGAAGAAGAAATTCATAAAAAAGCCCAAGAATTTCTAAAAGAAAATAATATTTCTGAAGCTTGGAAACTTTTGGTACAATAAAATTAATAAATTTTGATTTTAAAAAATAAAATGGCAATCTAAAAAAATAGATTGTCTTTTTTATCTATCATGTTAAACAATTGGAGAAAAAAAAATTTAGAAAAATTTAAAAATTTATCTTTTCATAATCTCCAATCCTATAAAAACAGCCAATAGTCCAACAATTACACTGGAAATTATATTTAAAATAAATGAAAAATAATTTCCTGATTGTAAAAGAGAATAATTTTCCACTGAAAAAGTTGAAAAGGTAGTAAAACCACCACAAAAACCAGTGATTAATAAAAATTTCAATTGGTTATCAACTCTCAAGAAATATCCCGACAAAACACCGATAAGGAAACAACCTAAAATGTTTACCAAAAAAGTACCTAATGGAAAAGTTGAAAAATTCCATAACTTTTGAGTGTAGTTGGAAAGTAGGAAACGAAAAACACTTCCTACTCCACCGCCTACAAATATGTAAATTAGATTTTTTATAAGATTTATGGTTATGAGGTTATGATGGTTATGAGGTTATGAGGTTAGATAACTATTGTTTATAAAAACTAAATTACTCAAAAAGCACAATTACACAAAAACTCAATCACTCAATCTCTACTTTAATTCTCCCAAATATCTTTCCGCATCTATAGCTGCCATACAACCAGATCCTGCTGCCGTAATAGCTTGTCTGTATATATGATCTTGAACATCGCCAGCTGCAAAAACACCCGGAAGATTAGTTTTGGAAGATTTCCCTTCGGTAATGATATATCCGTTTTCGTCCAAATTGATTTGGTTTTTGAAAATGGCAGTATTTGGTTGATGACCTATTGCAATAAAAATTCCATGAACATCAATTTTTGAGGTTTCCTTGGATTGATTATTTATTACAATTGCTCTTTCTACCAAGGAGTTTTCTCCCTCAATCCCGATGAGTTCATGGTTGAATTTCACTTCTATATTTGGGGTGTTTTCTACTCGATGTATCATAGCTTTGGAAGCTCGGAAATGGTCTTTTCTTACCAGCATCGTTACTTTTGTACAAAGATTGGCAAGATAAGTTGCTTCTTCGGCAGCGGTATCTCCTGCACCAACTACGATTACTTCTTTTCCTCGGTAGAAAAACCCATCGCAAGTAGCACAAGCAGAAACACCACCTCCGGAATATTTTTTTTCATCGTCCAAACCAAGATACTTTGCAGTTGCACCAGTAGAAATGATTACAGTTTTGGCTAATATCTCTTTGTTTCCAGCCCAAAGCTTGTGAATTCCGCCAATTTCTTTGGAAAATTCTGCTTTTGTTATCATTTCATAATGAACTTTTGTATCAAATCTTTCGGCTTGTTTTTGCAAATCCATCATCATTTCTGGACCTGTAATACCTTGTGGATAACCAGGGAAATTATCGACTTCGGTTGTGGTAGTCAATTGTCCTCCGGGTTCCAAACCTGTGTACAGTTCGGGTTTCAAATCAGCTCTTGCTGCATAGATTGCAGCTGTATAACCAGAAGGTCCAGAACCTACAATTACGCAATCGAGTATGTTATTTTCCATGTTTAATCTATTATATTTTAAATTAATATATTGTTTAAAAAAATTAATGTTCAAAAATCGTGAAATTTATCAATATAGAAGAATTGATTTAATAATTTTTATCAATAACCAATAAATATCTTTTGGTTGTCTATTTCAACCTTCTTTCTTTTATCATACCACCACGAGTATCTTTCACTCCGGACATTACCACGAAGGCATCTGAAGTAATTTTTTCTATTTCCGAATTCAATTTACTCATTTCCAAACGAGTAATTATAGTATAGATAATTTCCAAATCATTGTTGACTCCCCTTTTTCCGTATCCTTTTTTGCCTTGATATACAGTATAACCCCTTCCCATTTTTTCAACAATCATATTTTTTATTTCTTTATTTTTACTGGAAATGATGGTAACTCCTATATATTCCTCCAAACCTTCCACAACATAATCTATAGATTTGGAAGCTGCCAGATAGGTCAACATAGAGTACAGAGCTATTTCTATACCCAATAAGTAGGCTGCAACGGAAAAAATAATTACATTGATGATGACAATAATATCTCCAATAGTAAATCCAATTTTCTTACTAAGATATATTGCCAAAATTTCAGTCCCATCCAAAACTGCACCACCTCTAATTGCCAAACCCACACCAGTACCTAGAAAAAAACCGCCAAATATCGGCACCAAAATTTTGTCATTAGTTACATTTGGAAATTCAACAAAAGCCAAAACCAAAGCAAGTCCTATAATAGCTAAAATTGTTTTGAAAACAAAATCTCTTCCCAGCACTCTGAAACCCAATATAATAAAAGGAGTATTAACCAAAATAATATATACATACAAAGGTAAACCGGTAGTAGAAGTCAGTAACAAAGAAATACCTGTAGCACCACCATCAATCAATCTATTGGTCAATAAAAAACCTTTGAAACCAAATGAAGCTGAAAAAATCCCCAAAACAATCAACACAAAATCTTTTAAAATATTTTTGGTTACTATTTTAAGTAATCTTTTTCGTACTAATCTTTCGTATCGACTTCGTTGATTATTGAAAATAAAGTTTTT
>JAFDZJ010000043.1 GCA_018266965.1 Bacteroidota bacterium | reverse complement strand
TACCTGCAATAATTGGTGATAATGGTGTGGAAAAAATTGTAGAAATAAAACTTACAGACGCCGAAAAAGAAAAATTCGCTACCGCTGCAAAAGCTGTAAGAGAGGTAAATGGCGATTTGAAATTTTAAACTTTAAATCATTAGATATTTTCATAAAGCATGCCTGATTTTTTTAGGTATGCTTTTTTTTAAATTTTTTTAAAATGGGACAAAAAATAAAAATGTTTTGGGACTTTCGAGGTATGAATGCTTTACAATATGCCAAACATCACATTATACATTTAGAAGAATATGCTGTTGCTGAAAATTTACAGTACAGAAATTTCTCTTTCGAAGAATATACAGAGATGTATGCAGCAGCTGTTATGATTATTGATGAAAGCGAAATGATGAAAGTAAGAGACGAGTTAAAACCAAATAGAGCAGAATATGCTGATGAGGTGAAATAATTAGTAAAAATTATGCGAAATAAATTATTGTTTTCATATAATTATTGTCATTTATGATAAATTTTAGTTACAAATATTAGTTCCCTAACTTCCCAAAAGTATTGCAGCTTCTTTTGCGGCGTAAGTAAAAATCATATCGGCACCTGCTCTTTTTATGCAAGTAAGGCTTTCGATGATGGCTTTGTCGTTGTCCAGCCAACCATTTTGTGCGGCAGCTTTCAGCATTGCATATTCTCCGCTTACATTATAAACCGCAATTGGCAAATCTATGGTTGCTCTAATTTTGGATACTATGTCCAAATAAGGAATTCCAGGTTTTATCATAATAATATCTGCACCTTCATCAACATCTTTCAATACTTCGTTTATTGCTTCTCTGGAATTATGAAAATCCATTTGATAGGTTTTTTTATCTTTTGGAATATCAATATTTTCTTTTGGAGCACTATCCAAAGCACTTCTGAATGGCCCGTAAAACGAGGAGGCATATTTTGCAGCATAGCTCAATATTCCAACATTTGTATGCCCATTTTGTTCCAAAGCTTCTCGGATTACCGCAACTCTTCCGTCCATCATATCACTTGGAGCAACTATATCAGCACCTGCTTCTGCCACAGAAACCGACATTTTGGCAAGTGCTTCGTTGGTAGCGTCATTATCAATTTGTCCATTGGAAATAATTCCGTCATGTCCAAAAATAGAGTAAGGATCCAAAGCTACATCTGGCATTACAATCATTTCTGGGACTGCATTTTTTATCTCTCGGATACTTCTTTGCATTAGTCCATCTTTGTTCCAAGATTCGGTTCCTTTGTTATCTTTTAGGTTTTCAGGAACTTTCATATAGATATTCACTGCTTTTATCCCTAGTTGGAAAAGTTCTTTACATTCTTTCACAGTAAGGTCTATGCTTCTTCTAAATATTCCTGGCATAGATGCAATGGCTTCTAGCTTATTTTCGCCTTCCATTACAAATAATGGCATTACAAAATCATTGGTATTTAGGGTAGTTTCTCTTACAAGACTACGGATACTTTCGTTTGTTCTTAATCTTCTATTTCTGGAAAAAATTATCATTTTTGGTATGTTCTTTGATTTAGATTTGCAAATTTAATGATAGTTTATTGAAAAAACTATTGCAAGATTGTGTGATATATCATATATTTGTTGAATATTTGTAAGCTAATAACAAGCTACTATGAAAAAAAGTTTATTTATTTCCGTGCTTTTCGTTGTTTTAGTTGGTTTTTCTAATGAGATTTCAGCTCAAATTAATCGTGAACCTATATCCATTTCTCAAAAGACTGACGATGGAATTTTAGTAGCATATCCTAATCCAGCGAAAGATTATATTTTTGTAAAATCAAAAGATGCTTCTGTCAAAATAAAGTCTATTTCTTTTTACACTATTTTGGGTACACAGGTTGCTAATTTCACTATCAATGCAAATAGTTCGGAGATTAATATAGACAAACTTCGTCCAGGGAAATATCTAATGCGTTATGTACTTTCAGATGATACTCAAAAGGTTACACAAATCATCAAACAATAAATAAAATATCCTGAACAACTTTCAGGATATTTTTTTTGTATTTTTTTTCAATTCGGACTATTTCCGTAACTTTCACAACTTATAATAAAAAAAATATGCTCGTAGCCAATAATGTCTATAAGACTTATGATAGTGGTAAGAAAATAGCACTAGATAATTTCAGTATCAATGTCCCAGAAGGTAGCATCTATGGATTACTTGGTCCAAATGGTGCTGGTAAAACTACATTTATCCGGATTATTAATCAGATAACTCAACAGGATAGTGGAGATATTTTTATTAATAACAAAAAACTAAATCCCAATCATATTAGGCAGATTGGTTACATGCCAGAAGAAAGAGGTTTGTATAAAAATATGACCATTGGAGATCAAATATTATATTTTGGCGAACTAAAAGGAATGAACAAGAATGAAGCACTGAAACAAGCTAAATATTGGTTTGATGTATTAGAAATAGAACATTGGTGGAAGAAAAAACTCTCCGAACTCTCCAAAGGTATGGCTCAAAAAATACAATTTGTAGTTACTGTTTTGCATCAACCTCAATTATTAATTTTAGATGAACCTTTTTCTGGTTTCGACCCTGTTAATGCCAACCTGATAAAAGACCAAATCCTAAAATTGAAAGAAAATGGTACAACAATAATCCTTTCCACTCACAGAATGGAAAGTGTAGAAGAAATGTGCGATTCCGTAGCACTTATCCATCAAGCAAAAAAAATTATTGATGGGTCTGTTTTTGAGGTCAGAGAACAGTTCAAGAAAAATATTTTTGGCGTAACTATTTCCGATGTTAATGATGAAAATTGGAATTCTTTTCAACAAGATTTTAAAATTGACAATGTTTCTATTAAAAATAAACTTTTAAGTTTTGAACTGAATAATAACGGTAATCAAAACGAATTGTTAAAAGAGATAGTAAAGATTGGTAAAATAAGATCTTTCGATGAAAAAATCCCTAGTATGAACGAAGTTTTTATAGCTGCTGTTAGTGGAAACTAATAATTATTTATTTTTAAAAAAAAATCTGTGAAAAATATACTATTAATAACAAAAAGAGAATATCTAACCCAGGTAAAGAAAAAATCTTTTGTAGTACTTACTATTCTAGCTCCAGTGATGATGCTGGGTTTTGGATTGTTTATCGCATATCTTATGAACGCCAACAAATCCACATACAAGATAGATGTACTGGACAATTCCGGAATGTTCGATGGGAAAATGAAATCCAATGACCAAGTGCAATTTGTGTTTCTAAATCCTAATTCGGAAAAACAATTAATTGGCTTAATGAAAGAAAAAAAAGGTGATGATGGACTATTAGTTTTTTCAAAAATTGAAAATTATGATTTTGATAAACTTGAAAAAGATACAAAATTATTGGTAAATGCAACGGTGGATCAATCGGCAAAAAAAATGATTTCCAACCAGATTTCGGAAATCATCAAACAAGAAAAAATAAAAAAATTAGGACTTCAACAATCTCAAATTGATGATTTGGACAAAAATTTTGAACTGAAAACTCAGAATGTTCTAGATAATAATTCCGAAGACAATGATATGGTATTTGGAGTAAAATCCGTACTTGCTATGTTGTTGATGTATGCAACTTTTATGTTCATCATCATCTATGGTGTTAGAGTGATGAGAAGTGTGCTTGAAGAAAAAAACAATAGGGTTGTAGAAATTATTATTTCATCGGTAAAACCATTTGACTTGATGATGGGTAAAATTTTTGGAGTTACCTTGGTTGCTCTTACTCAATTTGTTGTTTGGATAGGGATGACAGTGGTAGGTGCTTTGTTTTTCAATGCCAAATCCGCTAACCTAGAAATTGCAAAACAATTGCCAAATAATAATATAGATGTTGCAATACCACAAAATAATATGATGAACATTATTGGTGAAGTATCTCACTCTCTATTGAGCCTAAACTATCCCTTGATAATTTCGGTGTTTATATTATTTTTTCTTTTAGGTTATATCTTTTACAGTTCCATGTATGCAGCGATAGGTTCTGCTGTGGACAATGATACAGAAACACAGCAGTTTACACTTTTTGCCATTATCCCTTTGATGATTGGCGTGTATGGTAGTTTTACAATTATGAATAATCCAGATGGACCATTGGCTTTTTGGCTTTCTATTGTTCCATTTACCTCTCCTGTTGCTATGATTGCTAGGATACCTTTTGGCGTGCCAATTTGGCAAATACTATTATCGTTATTTCTTTTGATTATTACCACGCTTTTTATGGTTTTTGTAGCTTCCAAAATTTATAGAATAGGAATATTGATGTATGGAAACAAAGCTAGTCTTAAAGAAATTTGGAAATGGATAAGAAGTTGATAATGATACAAATATTAAATGCAAAACAAACTTAAAATAATCAATGATCCTGTACATGGTTTTGTAAAGATTCCATACGAAATATTGTTTGATGTTATAGAACACCCTTATTTTCAAAGATTGAGAAGGATAGGGCAAACCGGACTTCTTAATTTAATTTTCCCCGGAGCTACTCATACCAGATTTCATCATGCTATTGGAGCGATGCACCTTATGTTTACTGCATTGGAAACATTAAAACTCAAAGGAGTGCAAATAGCCAAAGAAGAGGAAAAATCTGCATTATTAGCAATTTTGTTACACGACATTGGTCATGGTCCATTTTCTCACGCTTTGGAAAATATGCTTATGGAAGATTGGCATCACGAAAAACTTTCATTGCTACTAATGAAGGATTTGAACAATCAATTCCAAGGCGAATTGTCCATGGCAATAGAAATGTTTTTGGGCAAATATCCCAGAAAGTTTTTCAACCAACTTATTTCGTCACAATTAGATGTTGATAGATTGGATTATCTGAAACGGGATAGTTTCTACACCGGCGTTACCGAGGGTAATATAAATACGCAAAGGATAATTTCGATGCTTAATGTTGCTGATGACGAGTTAGTGGTAGATTACAAAGGAATTTATTCCATAGAAAATTTTCTTACTGCCAGAATGTTTATGTATTGGCAGGTCTATTATCATAAAACTTCGGCTTTGGCAGAACATATTTTGGTGAAAATTTTAGAACGAGCCAAACACTTACAGTCTATTGGAGATAATTTGGAGGCTTCTCAAAATTTAAAATACTTTTTGGATAAAGATAAAAATACTTCTACCAGCGACGATATTTTTAGATTTACACAATTAGATGATACAGATGTGGTACAAGCTATAAAAAATTGGAGTGGTCATCATGATTTTGTACTATCCTATTATTGTTCGTCTATTGTCGAACGAAATTTACCTAAAACTATAATTTCATCTAATGATTTTTCACAAGATTTGATACAGGGAAAAATTGACCAAACCAATTCTAAATACAATACAGACCAAGGAAAGTTGGTAGTAGATGTATTCCAGAGGACATTACTACCTTATAATAGCAATAAACAACCCATAGTTTTACTGAAAAAAAATGGAGAAGTTGTTGATTTGGAAAATTCTGAAAACCAAATACTTACTTCTGCTATTGCCAAAGAAAACACCAAATATATTCTTTCTTTTCCAAGGGGTATAGAATGATGATTTGCAAAATTTAGCATCAGGTTGTAAAAAAAAAATAACACATATATAGAAATTATTATCTTTGCATGATATGGAATTTACAGCATCGCAAATTGCGGGATTTATAAACGGGAAAATCATAGGCGACGAAAACGCTATGATTACAGGTGTTTCGCCAATAGAAAACGGAGAAACAGGTCATCTTTCTTTTGTTTCACAAGAAAGATTTGCCCATTATTTGGAGAACACTAAATGTTCTGTACTTATTGTTTCCGAAAATATACTCCAGGACAAATCTTATCCATCAACTATAATTGCTGTTGAAGATGCCTATTTGTCATTTCAAATATTGATGAATTTGTACCATCAAATGCAAGGAAGAAAAACAGGAATAGAAAGTGGGTCTTATTTCCACCCCAGTTCCGAGGTTGGAGAAGATGTGTATGTTGGTGCATTTTCTTATGTTTCCGAAAAAGCAAAAATTGGCGATGGCTCACAAATTTATCCCCAAGTATATATTGGGAAAAATGTGAAAATAGGCAAAAATTGTATTCTATATAGTGGTGCAAGAATTTATGATTATTGCGAATTAGGAGATAATTGTATCATCCACTCCAATACTGTGATTGGTAGTGATGGTTTCGGATTTCAACCCACCAAAGATGGATTTCAAAAAATTCCACAATTAGGAAATGTTGTTTTGGAAAACGATGTAGAAGTGGGTTCTAACTGCTCCATAGACAGAGGTACAATCGGTTCTACTATTATCGGTAAAGGAACAAAAATAGACAACCTAATCCAAATTGCTCACAATGTGAAAATAGGACAACACAATGTAATTGCTGCACAAGCAGGGATTGCAGGTTCTACTGTTATTGGAGATTGGAATATGATAGGAGGACAAGTCGGTGTAGTAGGACATATAAAAATTGGAAATCAAGTGAAAATACAAGCCCAAAGTGGAGTAAATAATTCCGTGAAAGATGGGGAAACTCTTTATGGCTCACCTGCAATTGCAGCAGGAGAGTATAGAAGAAATTATGTTCATTTTAGAAATCTAACCGAAATTGTTAAAAAAATTGATAAATTAGAAAATAACTCAAAAGATACAACTAATGAGTAACTTACAAAAAACTTTAAAACAAGAAGTTACCCTATCCGGGATAGGACTTCATACAGGGAAAGAAGTTACCCTTACTATAAAACCAGCAAAAGAAAATACCGGATTTGTTTTTATAAGAACGGATTTGGAAGGAAATCCAATGGTAGAAGCCGATGTTAATTTCGTAACAACTACGGACAGAGGAACAACTTTGGAAAAATTAGGTGTAAAAATCCATACTTGCGAACACCTTTTAGCAGCTTTGGTAGGTTGCGATGTGGACAATGCTTATTTGGAAATGAATAGTGCCGAACCTCCAATCCTCGATGGTTCTTCTAAATTTTTTGTAGAAGCCATAGAAAAAGTTGGGGTTGAAGAGCAATCTATACAAAGGGAATATTTGATTATTAAAGAAGTCATGAGTTTTGTAGATACAGCAACCGGTTCGGAAATTACAATAATCCCTTCCGATGACTATGAAGTTACTACCATGGTGGATTTTGGAACCAAAGTATTAGGAACTCAAAATGCTACCCTCAAAAATATTAAGGATTTCGCAAAAGAAATTTCTTCCGCTAGGACTTTTAGCTTTCTTCATGAATTAGAAATGCTAATAGACTCCGGACTTATAAAAGGTGGAGATATTACCAATGCAATTGTCTATGTGGACAAAGATCTTACTCCAGAAACTACCGAAAAACTAAAAAAAGCATTCAACAAAGAGTCGGTATCTATTATGCCAAATGGGATTTTGGACAATTTAACCCTCAATTATCCCAACGAAGCTGCACGACACAAACTTTTAGATGTAATTGGAGATTTGGCTTTGGTAGGTGTAAAAATAAAAGGAAAAGTTATCGCCAACAAACCCGGACATTTTGTGAATACACAATTTGCAAAAAAACTCAACAGACAATGGAAATTGCAAAAAAAGAAAAATGTTCCGGATTTCGATTTGACCAAAGAACCAGTATTTGATATTAATGGAATAATGAAACTTTTACCGCACAGGTATCCATTCTTATTATTGGACAAGGTATTAGAGCTTTCTGACTCTCATGTAGTTGGGTTGAAAAATATTACCATGAACGAACCGTTTTTCCAAGGTCATTTCCCGAAAGAACCAGTTATGCCTGGTGTACTACAAATAGAAGCTCTAGCACAGACAGGTGGTATTTTGGCTTTGGCAAATGTTCCGGATCCAGAAAATTATTCCACTTATTTTGTGAAAATAGACAAAGTGAAATTCAAAAGAAAGGTAATCCCAGGTGATCAAATTATTTTCAAAATAGAACTTATCGAACCTATAAGAAGAGGAATTGTACACATGCAAGGTTATGGTTATGTTGGTGAAAATGTTGTTGTAGAAGCCGAACTTATGGCACAAATTGCCAAAACTAAAGACTAAATCAAAAACTAATACCTATGATACATCAATTAGCTGCTGTAGATAAACGAGCCAAAATAGGGAAAAATGTAATTGTAGAACCATTTACCACAATAGCTGCAGATGTAGAAATTGGTGAGGGTACTTGGATAGGACCCAATGTAACCATTATGGATGGTGCAAGAATTGGTAAAAATTGTAGAATCTTTCCCGGAACAGTAATTTCTGCAATTCCTCAAGATTTAAAATTCGATGGAGAAGATACCCAAGTAATTATTGGAGACAATTCCACAATTAGAGAGTGTGTAACTATCAACCGAGGTACCAAAGCATTAGGATATACCAAAATAGGAAAAGATTGCCTCATAATGGCTACTACTCATATTGCCCATGATTGTATATTGGGAAACAATGTGATTATAGTAAATGGTTGCGGAATTGCCGGGCATGTAGAAATAGGAGACTATACTGTAATGGGAGGACTTTCTGCCGTACACCAATTCGGAAAAATTGGAAAACATGTGATGA
This sequence comes from Bacteroidota bacterium, assembly GCA_018266965.1. Classification (GTDB taxonomy): domain Bacteria; phylum Bacteroidota; class Bacteroidia; order Flavobacteriales; family Weeksellaceae; genus Amniculibacterium. Next base: position 1,711 of record JAFDZJ010000043.1, on the reverse strand, counting down.
TTTCTGGTGGCACATTAGTAAGAAAAGATATTCCACCTTATATAAAAGTTGCCAGAGAACCTATGAGTTATGCAGGTATAAATTCTGTAGGACTTAGAAGAAGAGATTTTAGCAATGATAAAATTTTTGAAATTCAAAAAATTTATAAATTTCTTTTTCAAAGTAAAATGAATGTTGCACAAGCAACCAAATACATAGAAAAAGAAATGCTACCAACCGCTGAAAGAGATGAAATTTTGGAATTTATAAAAAACTCTCCAAGAGGTATTGTGAAAGGATACGGAACTGGTAAAGAATAAGGTAAAGAATAAGATTAAGGTAAAGATTTAGAATAAGATAAAGAATAAGATTATTTATATTATTTTTTCATAACCTCATAACCTCATAACTTCATAACCCCATAACTCCATAACTCCATAACTCCATAACTTCACAACCTAAAAAATAAAACAAAAAAACAAAATTATACATGGCAACAACTGCTGATATTAGAAAAGGACTTTGTATAGAATTTAGTAATGATATTTACAAAATTATCGATTTCCAACATGTTAAACCAGGAAAAGGTCCTGCTTTTGTAAGAACAAAACTAAAATCTGTTACCAATGGGAAAGTATTGGACAATACTTTTTCCGCTGGACACAAAATAGAAGAAGTAAAAGTAATTACAAGAAAATTCCAATACCTTTATGATGACGAAAACGGATTTCACTTTATGAATAACGAAGATTATTCCCAAATCTACATCAACAAGGAAATGATTGAAAATTCCCAATTCATGAAGGCTGGAGAAGAAGTAACCATCATACTAAAAGAAGTAGATGAAACACCTCTTTCAGCGGAATTACCTCTTACAGTATTTTTGGATATTATAGAAGCAGATCCAGGAGTAAAAGGAAATACTGCTACCAATGCTATGAAAAACGCAATTGTAGAAACCGGAGCTAGAGTATTGGTACCATTATTCATAGAAGCTGGAGAAAAAATAAAAATAAATACCGAAGACGGCTCTTATATAGAAAGAGTGAAATAATTTTTTTCTGAAATAACACATTAAATCTCCATATATTTTGGAGATTTTTATTTTAAATTTTTATAAAATGACTTTTCAACAACCACAAAATTTGAAAGATATTGCGGAATTAATTCAAGCAAAATATATAGGAGATAGCGATTTCCAAGTATTGGGTACCAATGAAATACACATGGTACAACCCGGAGAAATAGTATTTGTAAACCATCCCAAATATTACGACAAAGCACTGCAATCCCCAGCAACTATTATATTGATAGATAAAGAAGTCGATTGCCCAAAAGGAAAAGCACTTTTGGTTTCCGAAGACCCTTTTAGAGATTTCAACATCATCAATACACACTTTACAAAACTCAATAATTTCAAAGACGAATTACACGATATAGAAATTGGAGAAAACTCCTTTGTACATAGAACTGCCGTAATTGGAAATCATGTGAAAATTGGAAAAAATTGCCATATATATCCTAATGTTGTCATAGGAGATAGAACCATCATTGGCGACAATGTTATCATACAATCCAATACAGTTATCGGTGGAGATGCTTTCTATTACAGAAAACTGAATGGTGATTTTGATAGACTAATTTCTGTTGGAAATGTTATTGTCCAAAATAATGTTGAAATTGGTAATGGTTGCACCATTGATAGAGGTGTAACAGATTCTACAATCATTGG
>JAFDZJ010000439.1 GCA_018266965.1 Bacteroidota bacterium | reverse complement strand
TAATTTTGCCATAGTCAGTCCAACGGGTCCACCACCAATTATTGCAACGTTCTTATCACTAAGTAAATTCATTTGTTTGTCTGTATCTATTCGCATTGTCATTCAAAAATGGCACATAACGGTTCGGGGCTTGGCGACAGTGGCGGAAATTGAAGCACAGACTTTCAATTTTGCACAACAGTAGCATAAGCCATTTTCTATTTGCTAAATTACAAAAAAGGAAATAAAAATGGCTTATGCGGTAATAGAATTACTAACGTTGAATTTTGCACTTAACCCGCCATTTCGCCAAACCCTTGTTATGCGATCGCCCTTCTTTTCATTGTTTTTGGTTTACTCGCTTTGTGGTGCGTTGGCTTGGTGGCTCTTTTGCAATTTTTGGTTTGTGCGGTTGGCTTGTGCGAATTGCAAATGTGCCACCAAAAGCATTGGCTATTTAATTACAAAGTTCAGAACTATTCCAATAATGATTATTCCAATTGCTACAAATAGTAAGGTTTTCAAAGTTGTGATTTCCTTGCCTTGCTTTTCTAAACGTTCATTTGTTTGATTTAACTGTTTTTCAAATAATGCATTTAAATTGTCAAAAGCTGTTTTAGATTGTTTTGCCTGCTCTTCAAAACTGTCTGATATAGTTGTCTTTAAGTTACTATTTGATTCCGTTAATTTCTCGGATAGTGAATTTATTTTGTTGTCATTATTTTGAATTATTTGCTCTTTAGCTGTACTGGTTTTGTCAATCACAGCGTTTTGAGATTCGTTTAATTTTATTTCTAAAGCCTGTTTTGCACTCGTAATAGACTCAATGATTAGTTGAGATTTTGAAGAAAGAGCATCGAGTTTTGTTGGAAAATCAATTGCTGTTAGTGTTTCAATCAGAGAATTGCTTGCTTCTACAACGCTTTTATAATGCTCTAAAAGGCTGTTGATTGCTTTAATCTTTTCATCGTTTGAAGTACCAACTTTATCAGAAACAGCTTCAAACTTTTCTATTCCTTTTTCAATAGTTTCTTCTGATTTAGTAACAACTTTTTGAACTGACTTTGTATTTTCTTCTTGAGTCTTGGAAAGAAATGTCGTTAGTTCATTTTTTAAGTCATTTACACGACTTTCATAATCGGATTTTACACTCTGAAGATGTTCTACATATTTACGTTGGACTTCGGAAATTCCATCAGTTATTTCAAGAGATTTTCCTCTGAAAAAATCCACTTGCTCTTTTGCAGATGATAACTCTTCAAGATTCTTTTGAAGTTCAAAAAGTACTGAATGTGTATTATTATCGGTCATATTCTAATAAATATTTTTGATTAAAGTTCTTTAGCCAATCGTTGTGTAATTCTAAATATAATTCTTGTATAATTACATCAAGTATTTTAGCAACTTCATCACTATCATTGGCATTTTTGATTATTTCTGTTTTATACTGTTCAATATTTTCAGACAATTCTTTAAAAGTCAAATTAGGATATTTATCCCTAAAAAGTTTAAAACCTAAAGTCAAACTTTCCCTCGCTTCGTTTTCAATATTTTTATTTGTTCCAATACCTAAAACAAACAAAGAATACGCTTTAAGCAACAATAATCCTCCGTTTCTCGGTTCTGTCCTTAAAAGCCTCAATGTTGCCCCTCGAAGATGTTTCGTGTTGTCTTTTTGTGCTCCACTTGGGTCGATAGTCGTAGCTTCTATATATTTCCACAAAATCTCAAAAGAATATTCTTTTGCATTGTCTGTATCTATTGTAAGTGAATAATTATTTCCGTCTATTTCGTGATTCTCTTTGGCATATTTTGAATTGAAATACAAGTGAATAAAGTCTTTTAATTCTTCATTTCCATTTTCCTGCATTCCGATTTCGCAAGCCAAAATCATATCTTCGATAGAACGCAAGCGTTTTGCTTCAATTTCCTTATATACAAAATCAGTTAGAAATGATAAGCATTTTTGAAGTATGCTATTTCCCTTTGCTGTATAAACATTCTCTATTTCACTTTCTACACGATTTGCAGAATAATACTTTCTCATAAATACTTTCAGATGTTCAATGTATTCATCATCTGTTTTCTTTAGAGTTCGTATTTTATAACAGTTTTTGTTATAATCAACCGTGTAGTCATCTATAATTCCGATTGATGAAAGACGAAAAATAGCTTTATCCGTATCAGGTTTTTTCCTTGGACTATAATAAAGCTGTTTTAGAGATTCTAAACCATTTTCGTCTGTATCAATTTCGATATTTAGTTTTTCCTTTACGTTTTTTAGGTAGTTTTCAAATGTTCCTTCAATAGATTCTAAAATAATTTCATCACTTGCATTTTCCGTGATTGTCTTTTTAAAAAGTTCTTTAAACTCTTCGTGAAAAATGTTTTTATCAGCATATTTATTAGCAAATGGAACAATAATTTCGGGATTTACTTCTTGATGAAAGTCAATCTCATTTAAACGTTGTTCTATTCCAATTTCTGACGAGCTAATTTCTTTTAAACTTAACCACTTTTTTAGCTTTTCTATGTCATTGTGTAGAGGAAACGTTGATTTAATTTCCGCAATCAGAAAATCTAAAACCTGTTTTGAATAAAGTTGGTCAAATGTTGCAAATCTTGTGTTGGTTGTTAAGCCGACTAAGTTTATAAAGCCAAAACCTTTTGGAAATACTTCGTTAACATAAATTCGGTTACTGTTCAAGTCAATTTTCAGATATACTTCCTGATTGTCAATTTCCTCTTTTAAAGTTTCGGATAGAGAATATAGATTGTTTTTGCTTGGCAAAAGTATTTCTTCTAAAAGCTCATTGATAACAACTAATTCTTTTTCCTGTCCTTTGAACGAATTGTTATGAAAGAATAATAAATTGTCTTTATCCGTAAAAATCTCTCCTAAATTATCAAGGATTTTTTTCTCGTTTTGAATTAGTTCTTCGTTTCCGATAGCTTTTAAAATTTCGGAAATTTCTTCTTTATAGAATTTTTGGTTCTTAAATTTCTTTAAAATTTTTAAAGCTTCTTCGCTTATTTCAGATTCTAAATTTTCATAAAACTTCTGATTGAAAATGGCTACTTTTTGCTCGTTGAAAAGTATTGACGAAAGTGCCATTTTTCTGTCACGTCCAGCTCTTCCTGCTTCTTGAACAAAACTCTCAATTGATGCAGGAATATTTACGTGAACCGTAAACCGAACATTTGGCTTGTCAATTCCCATTCCAAATGCTTTGGTTGCAACCATTATATTTTGCTCGTTGTCAATAAACTTTCTTTGATTGTCAAACGATTCTGTTTCTATTTCTTTTCCAACTTTTTCATCTTCGTCAGAGCTTCCCATAAAAACTCCAACGTCATATTTGCCTGTTTTGGTTAAAACGTCTGCTATCGCTTTACGTTTTGGCAGTGGTAATTTTACTTTACTACCATTTTCGTCTAATACAAAATCTCCTCTACGGTGTATGATGTTACCCTCTTCATTATGAATATCATCATCGTATTTGTCAAATTTGAATTTGTCGGTTACTCCAAATAAATGCGTTCTGTGTGGACAAAACACAATACCACCGTTTTTGTAAATGGATTTGTTGTAATACTCACTTAAATTGTAGAATGAAGTTGTGTCAAAAGATTCAATCTTGATATTTGGCAAATTTCCGTCAATCGAAAACTTTTCTTGTGTCCATTCTAAAATAGTGTTCGTTTGTTCATTCAACATTAAAAGCCTGTCGGGAATTAACTCAACTACCTTTGTTAATTCGGATTGCTTTTGTATAGCGGTTTGTTGTTTTATATCTCCTTTTATTGGCTGAACAGGTAAGTTTAATTCAGTTTGGTCAGGAAATATAAATTTGAAATTATCATCTCTTTCAAAGTTGACTGTTGTATTGACGATTTGATATTGTAATTCTGTTCTGTTCGTGTTTTCAAATCTTACTATTGCATCTGTATCAATATTGGCTAATCCATTTCCAGACAATTCTCTTTCTACGTCAGAAAGAACATCGAATGAAGCGGTTGCGGTAAGTCCGAAAATCGGAATAGATTGTTTGTTTTTGGTTTTGCAATGTTCAATAGCGTTTCTTCCTAAACTCAAATAGGAAGTTCTGAAATCGTGTCCCCATTCCGAAACACAATGCACTTCGTCAATCACACAATAGCTGAAATATACGTTGTTATTCTGCATTTCCTTTAAGGAAAGTCTAAAGTCTTCTATTTGCAGACGTTCTGGCGAAACAAATGTGAATAGAACTTTACTCTCTGTAACTTGGTTGGTTGCAATTGTTTTTTCTTGACGAGTTAGTTTTGAGTTGATAAAATTACAACTATCAATTCCGTTTTTTACAAGATTATCATATTGGTCTTGCATTAGTGATTTAATCGGGTCGATAACCATTGTAACTCCTGCTTGTAGCAAGGAAGCGATTTGATAAGTTAGCGACTTTCCTCCACCTGTTGGTAATAATCCGATAACACTTTTTCCTTGCAATGCCCGATTTAAAATAGGTAATTGTCCTTCTCTAAAACTTTCTTTTCTAAAGATATTTTGCAGAAAATAAGTTAGACTTTCTTTTGCTTGTGGAATATCTTCGTAAGCTTCATTTTCTAATTTTTTAGTGATTGGTTGGTAATCAATCAAACCAGAAGTATAAATTTTTCTTTCAGAATTTACATAATGAGAAGAACGAATAAAGGCTTTCTTTTTCCCTTCAAATGAATTTTCATTTTTTACAATTCCTTGTCTTTGAAGAACTGAAATATCAATGATTAAATCAAATTCTTGTTCACTTTGAAATTTACTTATAAGTTCGGGTTTTGTGTCGTGAAGTTTTGAGTTTGCAAATTCTTCTGTACTCAAAACCTGCAAATTAACCTTTGGAAAAACTTGTTTTTTTCCTGCAAGATTAAAAAGATGTTGGAAATGCTGTTTTAAATCTTCAATTGCTATTGCTACACAAGGAACATCTCTTTCTATGGCTAAAATATTCCATTCTTTAGCTTTCAAGTCAAGATTGTTTGAAAGTATAAATTCAATAATAGTTTTTTGAACTCTCGCAATCGCAAAAGGCGATAAGGTTAGTTGAAGAATATCCAGCCAGTTATCGGATAAAGTTTTCTCAAAATTGCTTTGTAAAATACTCAATGAAGCAGAAGATTCTACAAGAGTTTTAAAATTCCTAACATCTTCATTTTTTTTAATCCTCTTTACTTCCCATTTATTTCCATTTACGCAATTATCTCTCCATTTGTCAAGTAGCTTTTGTGCTTCCGAACTATGCCATTTTTCGCCATCTATTTCTATAATAAGCCCACGATTGTAATACCTTCTTTTTTTCTCTCCAAAAATGGTTGTGTCCTCATATTGTTGGTATGGGAATTCAATAGAAAAATCTACTTGCTGAGAATTTACACTTGGTGCCACCTCGGGTTTGACAATTGTAGATAATTTCCGTTGTGGCTCTAAAATTTGAGATAGAAAACCAATTTCATTTTCAATCAAATACTTGGTTAAGAAATCTCTTTCAAAATCACTGCCCAATTGTCCTGCATAATTATCGCTTTTGATTACCAGTCTTGGGTCAACGATATGAAGTGCTGAAAAAATATTATTTTTCTCTTCTTCATTTAGTTTTGATTCATATTTAATATTTCCTAACTGTTTCGTGAAATCAGAATTGTCAATTTGAAATTTTTGAAATGCTTCTAAAAATTTGTTTTCGATAAACATACTTGGTCGGGTAGGAATACCACGAACGATTAAGTTATGAATTACAGAAGCAAAACTATCAGATGAATTTGAAGAAATGTTGCAATTCGTTTCAAGGTTGAAGCAAGACAAATGTTTTAGAAGTCCTTTGATTTCTTTTGACTTGTTATCAAGGTTCTTCAGTGTTTCATTGATTCCATCGAGTAAATATCCTGCCTGAAATTGAGTTTGGTTCATAGTCAAATTCGTATTCTCATTGTGCGGTTGGTAAAAAACAAATGTGGTGCAATGCGTTGGCTTGGTGCGTTGGGTTGCACCTCTTTTGTTTTTTTGAAGCGTTGGCAGTTTCGTTCATCTTTCTTTTGTTTGTTGAATTTGGTACGACCGTTCAAATAGGGTGTCGCATAACGTTCAAGCATTGGCGCAGTGGGAGTGAGGCTTTGTACGTCTGCCCAGCTGGGGAATGCTCTTAGAATTTAAGAGTTTGAAGTTACCGAGTTTTGCCTAAGGATCAGGTCACCCCCTGACCGCTGCCTGGCTTTGTTTTTAAGCCGAAATCTGCTTGTCCAGCCCCCATTGCTGCCAATGCCCGTGTTGTGCGTTCGTGCTTCTATTCTGAGTTGTCATGGGGTTTTGTTTCTAACTCCTGAATGGTTTTTTTAGCTTCTGCCAATCTTATTTGTTTATTCTTTTCTACCAGTTTTGTCGTAGCCCAATGTTCCAATTTATGATGCAGGGGCACAAGTAATGCTGCAATACAAACCAATGCCATTAACATGAGTGCCGGAGAATGATGGGTGGTGCGTTCTAAAAAGGGATGAAGTAATAAATTTAAAAACTCAAATACCAGTAACAACGCGACTACGCCGAGAAATTGAATAAGTTTTGTATTGGTGATTAATTTCCGGCTAAGCAGTAAGAATGCAATGACGAAAGTGATGATACCAAGGGCTAACAAAGCGTATTGGATGTTTTGTTTTCGTTGTTGTTGTTGTTTTATTTTTTCTGTAACCAGTTCCTGTTGCCGTAAATCCTCTTCAAAGGTCATTAATAAAATTTGCTGATTTGTTTTGTTACTGCTTAATGAATCGTTGGCTGTTTTTATAAGTTTTGCATATTTTAACGTGCTGTCGCAATTTATTTTTTCATAGATGTCAGAAAGTAGTTTAGCCGGTTTACTGCTCAGGTAAAAGAAGGCGGTATTGCTTACCGTTTCAATCGCTTTTCTTGCATAGAAGGCGCAGGAGTCGGGTTGATTATTTCGCTGGAAATGTTCTGCCAAAGCTGTGCATATTAAATTGCGGTACCTGATATTAGAGGGGCCGGCACTTCGATTGAGAGCCATATTAAAATAGCCCATAGCTACTGGGGTATTGCCCATTTTGCTATGTACACCACCCAGGTTTATAAATACATAAGGATTATTGGAAACTATTTTTAGTCGGGTGAAAATTTCATAAGCCCTTTGTGAATACATCAGCGATGAATCCAGGTTATTGGTAGCAAGATATACGGCACCTAAGTTTGAAGGAGCCCAGGCTTTCATTTTTTCATTGTGTCCTTTATCAGCATGTGCTGTGGATGACAGGTAAATTTTAGCAGCCTTATCGTATTCCTCCCTGTCTCTGTAAATATGACCTGTTTGATTTTCTGCGGAAGCCAATAAAGATTGATTATTGGTTTTTTCTGCGATGGCAGTTGCTTTATGATGATAATCCAGGGCTTTAATAGGGTTTCCCAGCAGCCGGTAACCCTGCCCCAAAAAGGAATAGGCCATTGCCTGTCCAATGTTATCATTGTCTCTTTGTGCCTGGTTTAATACCTTTAACCCGGTCTCAATGCACCATTTCGGGTCATTGTTAATTTCCGTTCCCACCATGCTTATGAATAAGTCAAATCTTTTGTTTTCATCTTTTTCTACAGCGACTTTTTGAAGTATGGAGTCTACGTTTGATTTTTGTGCAGAAACTACTTGCACAGTTGCAATAAAATAAAAGAGGAGTATCGTTTTTTTCATTTTCAGTTAAAGTAGCTAAATATAGAATTGTGTAATTTAGGCGATATGTCGCCAAAGTATATTAATTAAATATGAGTAGAGTGTCGAAGCGGCATGACGCACAACGTTCGAGCATTTACGCTGTTGGAGGGAGGGTTTGTACGTCCGCCCGGTTGGCTATGCTCTTAGAGTTGTGAGTTTGAAATTACGGAGATTTTCTAGAGGATCAGGTCAGCC
>JAFDZJ010000438.1 GCA_018266965.1 Bacteroidota bacterium | reverse complement strand
TCAGAAACGAAAAAGGAAAGTTCAGGAAATGAAAAAACTAATTCATAAGTTTGATATTAAAATAAATGACTTAGGATTGCAGGTATGATTATCAACTGTTTGCAAAAACGTTAGTCAGAATTTTGGGGGACAGTGCTAACGTCAAACGAAAGGACATAAAAAGGACATGGATAAAAATTTTTCATCGGATAGACCAATATCAAACCAACAGGACGACAAATTCCAGCGATATGAGTTTGCAAAGAGAATTGCGAACACGATTGTAGAGCGTGAAAGTGAGGACTGTATTGTTATAGGTGTTTACGGTGCTTGGGGAGAGGGTAAAACTTCCGTAATCAATTTCATTGAGACAGAACTCAAAGAGAAGGAGAATATCATCGCCATCAAATTCAATCCTTGGAGATATAATGACGAAAACTCTTTGCTAATTCAGTTCTTTCAAAAACTTGCAGTCGCTTTAGACGCAAACATTAAAACGACTGGAGAAAAAATCGGCTCAATTTTTAAAAAGTATGGGAAGCTCTTGAAAATTGACATTCCCTTGATAGGCGTTAACATTGGTGATTCAGTTGAAGGTGCTGGAGACATTCTTGGCGATGTTGATGTTGAGACATTAAAGGAAAGAATTGGGGCAATTCTTAAAGAGAATAAAAGCAAGGTTGTAATATTCATTGATGACATTGACCGCCTTGACAAAGTTGAAATACATTCAATTTTTAGGCTTGTAAAACTCACCGCAGACTTTTTAAACACAACTTACATTTTATCATTTGACGAGGAAATGGTGTCAGCAGCAATCGGAGAAAGATTTGGAGCAGGTAACCAAAAGTCAGGACAAAATTTTCTTGAGAAGATTATCCAAGTTCCTCTCAAAATACCTGTAGCCCAACCTGAAGCATTAAAACAATTCTGCTTTCAGCTAGTTGACAAAGCAATTAACTCAAATAACATTTCACTAACAGAAGAAGAAGTAAGAAGATTTGTGAGTGAGTTCACAAGCAATATTCTAATAAAATTGGACACTCCCAGATTGGCGGTGAGATACGGAAATACCCTTTCATTTTCATTACCGCTTTTAGCAGGTGAAGTAAACTTGGTTGACTTGATGTTAATTGAAGCAATAAAGATTTTTTATCCGAGCCATTACGAGTTTGTAAAATCAAATCCTGAATATTTTATTGGGTCATACTCTGAAAGGTTCTCTTATGGAAAGGACACAGATAAAGTTAGCTCGCTGAAAGAACACTTGGAACATCTTGGAAAAAATATCACAAAAAAGCAAAGGAGTTGTATTCAAAGTTTATTAGAAGAGCTTTTCCCACGACTAAATGAAGTTTTTCATAATTACGCTTCTTACGATGGCAGATTAACCAATGATTGGTTTAAACAAAAAAGAATTGTATCGCCCAAGTATTTCAACAAGTATTTTAGTTATGCTGTTATCAAAGGAGAAATTTCTGACATAGCGTTTCAAAATTTTCTGTCCGATGTTTCGGAACAATCAATTGATGAAGTTGCAAGTTCTATTAAGACGCTTGTTGAACAAAGTTCACCTGACAACTTTCTTCAAAAAATCCGCAGCATAGAAGAAGATTTTAAGTGGGATGAATCGGTGAAAATTGCTAAAGCAATTTCAATGGTTTCAGCAGTATTTCCGAAACGAGAAGGTTTCTCTTTTGCCTTTGGCTTTGAAACTCCTAATGGACAAGCTGCAATTTTCATTTATCAACTTATCAAAAAGCACAGCAATAAAGATGAACAGTTTGCACTTGCGAAAGAATTGATGAATGAGGCAATACATTTTGAGTTTGCCTATGAATTGAATAACTGGTTACGGAGTGGCGACACACCAGAACAAAAAATATTTAGTGCTGAACAATACGGAGAATTAGCAATGCTAATGATTAAGCGAGCATTAAAGGAGGCAGACAAGCAACCAATTTTTATAAAATTTCCTGACCATGTAAACTATCTATTTGCTTCATGGGCAGAACAAAATAAAAAGGCGGTTACCAAATATATCAACGATATTCTAAAGAAAGATAAGACTAAAGTTATTGACTTGCTCCGTGCATTTACCCCGACAGGTTATAGCACGGCAGTTGTTGGACCATATAAAACAGATTTCACAAAAGAGCAATACCAATTTTTTGTTTCAATATTTGATAAAAATGTAATTGATAAAGCAATATCCAAAGTTTATAAAAACAGCCAAGTAAATTCCGAAGTAGTAAAATGGACACACATGAGGGATGACGGAACTCAATCTGACATAAATATAATCAGACAATTTCGCCATTGGCTTCAAGCAGACACCGTAACAATCGAAGTAGAACCAACAGAAACAGAAGAATGACAAATAAAACTGCCGGTAACAGCGGTTTGGCGTTATGGGGGCTGACGTGCTTCGTAGAAACATTTGTGCAAGATTCAACATTTGTGCTTCGTATGAACAGTAGTCCTAAAAATCCCCCACAACGCCAAGCCGCAAACCGTTAGCTGCAAGCGCCAAGGGCCCAAAAATTTCAGCAGTTTTTCTTTTTTTTAGCGACTTGTATAGACAGTTTTTAAACGAATTTCTATTGAACAAAAATTTTCAATATTAGAAACAATCCTTAGAGACAGCATTCTTCTGTATT
>JAFDZJ010000437.1 GCA_018266965.1 Bacteroidota bacterium | reverse complement strand
TATTTTTTAATCGCAAAGACGCAAAAAGTTAAGTAATTGCTTACGGTAATTAAGGTACGCAATGTTGCAAATCTCCGATTTCCTTACTGCTATTTTTAATCGCAAAGACGCAAAAGTAGGTTAATTGCCTACGAAAATAACGACCGCAATGTTGCAAAATCTACGATTTTATTTGCTGGTTTAATCGTAAAGGTGCAAATGCAGGTTTATTTCGTACTGCGAGAATATGCTTTTGCATTTTGCAATGGGAAAAGTACAATTGCCCAATTGTCTTGGGTGGTAACTTTGTAATTTCCTTTGGCGATAATTATTGGCGATGCAATCCCTAATCTGTCGGAAAGCTCTTTATCCAAAGTGAAATCCGCATCTTGCACGAAGATATTATTTTTGTTGAGCAATTGGGTTTTGTTTTCGGTAGAAAGTTTGGTAACATTTACTCTCATTACCAAGTTATCTTTGTCGTCGGCAGAAAACTCTGCCGGAACGGCGTTTTCGCTAGTACTTGCAGAATTGCAAATCCCCAAACCACCAGCACAACTTCTGCCACGCAAATCCAAATTTCTTTCCACCGTAGTTTGGGCATACAACAACCCTTGCAATAGCAATGCTATTGTGAGAATGATTGGTTTCATTGAAATTTATTTTGAGGAAATAGGTAATTTATTTGTTTCTAAAAAAGGAGCAAAACTAACTAGTTTACCGTTTTCTATTATTATATGGTTTACATAACCTAAAGGTATATCATTTTTGCCAATAATTTTTTCTAAAAAATCATGATACCTTTTTTTTGTATTAAACAGTCCTCCATTAATTGGAAATTCACTTTTACTCATCAAATAGACTTTCTCATTTTCAAAATGAAATCTTTTTTGGATATTACTTATTTCAGTATCAGTATATTTATCAATTATTTCATCAAAAACAATAAAGTATTTTATATTATTGTTTTTCAGTAATTCAAATTGAGTTTTCAAACTAGGACCCTCTTTTGCCGTACCCTCACAATGAGTATTAATAATATATAACACATACAACCCTTTTTGTTCTTTTAGAGTTTTTGTATTAATTGATTCAAATTTTGAATTATGATTTAAATCTTCTTTATTTATTTTTAAACCAAATGTTAAAAATGATACTATTGCTAATAATACTAAAATTACAGAAATGATTATTATTTTTTTCTTCATGAATAAAGTTAAATAGGTATGGTAAAAATATACCATACCTAGATTATTTAATTAATTTTTAACACATAAGTCTTATTGTCTTGGAATGGGCTCAAAACGGTACCTTTTGGAATTCCTAAAAACTCTTTAGCTTTTGGATTCTTTTCTTTTATTGCCTTATTAATTGCAACTAAAGTTTCTTCATCTATTGTAGTATCGGTATTCATCACAGTGTCTTTAACAAAAGTTTCACTAGGTGTATCAGTAATTATATACAAACTACCATCTTCTTTGTCTGTAGCCAAATAAGTATTTGCATTTTTATTAAAACTTACATGATACTTAAAATAGCAAATTCCTCCTCCGACACAAGAGTACCTAACACCGTTAATAACCTGATTTTGTCCATTAACAATTTCCACATTAACTTCTAAACCTATTAAAGATGCTAATGAAAACCCTTTCGGTTTTGGTTTAGCTGTTTGTTGCGCAAAGCTCATCACGCTAAACATAACTGTGGCTACTAAGCCTAATAAAATTTTCTTCATAATTTTTTACTGTTTCGGAAATAGTTTTATAAGCAAAAAAACCATACAAAGCCCGAAACTTTTTCCCTGTATTTGGTTGGCGTATAGGTATTGGTAGTTTTTGTTTCTTTTGCACTGCGCATTACAAAATACCACAGACAACCAACAAAACCTCTACTGTATCTACTGCCTCCCAAATGTGGGTTTGTTTTTTTTAACACATTTGTTATTAATGGTGGCAAAGATAGTATTTTTTTTGCTACAAAAAAAACGCTTTTGTTTTTTTCTGGTTGCAAATTTGAGGAGAAAATTTCGTTTCCTTGTAACGACTTGTTGTGCAAATTATGCTGAACAAATTGTATATTTGCACAAATTATTAGGCATGAATATAGCAGATAACTTGAAAATCCTAAGAAACAGATCCAAGCTTTCCCAACAAGAAGTGGCTGATCAATTGGGCGTGGACAGAAACACCTATTCCAATTGGGAGAAAGGAAGCAACAACATCAAAAGTGAGTTTATTCCACCTTTGGCAAAAGTTTTTGGTGTGGATATTGGCACCTTGTTCAAGGAGAAAACTTCGGCAATTGTCACCAACCAAATCGACGAAAACAACAATGACAACTCTATCAATGGTATAGTATTGTTACTTACCGATAAGGATTCGGTAGATAGACTGGTAGAGGTGTTGAAAGAAAAAATGGACAGGTAGGTTGCATACTTCAATTTTCCAACCAATTGCAAAAAGATAGCGTTCCTACGGAATGCCCCCATTTATTTGTGTTTTTTTCTACACGAATAAAACTCCGCTGGAGTTTGTGATTTGTCGAAAAAGATATTAAGGAGGATTTCGGATTGTGCTTTGCCTCGGGTTTTATAATAAAACAATCTTCTTGCAAGGTTTTTATTCTACGAGTTTTTCGATATTACTTCTGCTAATTAATGTGTATTTGTATGGTTTGATTGTTTTATCTTCTTTAATTATCCCCATTCTTATTAATTCATTCAGGTCTTTACTTGCAGTTTGTCTTACAATGTCATGTTTTTCAGCATAACTGGTTAGTGTTACTTTGCTATCCTTGTTTTTGAAATATAAATATCCAATTAGATCTGCTTGTCTTTTGTTTAGTCCTTTGTTTAGTAATTCGTAGGAGATATTATTTGCTTTTTTTCTTTCTTCTAATTTTTTATCCCGATAATTTATGAGTTTTTCAAATGCTACCCTAATGTTTTTCATACTATAAGAAATAAAATAATTCAAGTCGTTCTCATCGTATTCTGTTTTTAGAAAAGCCTTGTCGTATTGATTTCTTGATTCTAATATCACTCGAGAAATTGAGATATTTCGTATTAATGTGTAACCTTTTTTTAGTAAAAACCAATAAAATAATGCCCTTGCTGTTCTTCCGTTGCCATCGCTGAAGGGATGGATAAATCCTATCATGAAATGTATGATTGATGCTTTTACAATAGGGTGGATAAAGTTAGTGTCATTATTAATAAATGTACATAATTCGGCTATCAGAGAATCGACTTCGGTCCAATCAGGAGGGATATGGGCAATTTCACCATCGATATGATCTGTAACAAATACATCTTTTTTTCTAAAATCTCCAGAACAATTTTCAGCTTCTGTATTTGCTGTCATTATTTTGTGAAGGTTAATAATAATTTTAAAATCTATGTCAATGTCTTGCAATTCACCAATGTATTCAATAGCTTTTAGGTTATTAAAAATCATTTGTTCGGATTCGTTCCGTGGGGTTCTCCCGGTTTTAAGCATCTTTCGAGCGACCGCAGTGGTTGTAGATGCACCTTCGACTTGCGACGAAGCAACCGCCTCTTCTAATAATGAATTTTTAAAAAATTCAATTCTATCGGAAGGGAAAATAGGTTTTTCTTGAAGACCACCCATTAATTTTAAATCGAAATCATGAAGATTTTTTGCAACAAAAGATGGTATGAAATACTTAAATTTATAAGTGCCAAATTCAATATTTTCATATTTACTGAAACGATAAGTTTTAATAAGTGTCCAATTTTCTATTGGAGTTTCAAAAGGTGTTTCTTTTTTGTATTTTACATCGTCCCAATAATAATATTTTTCATCAGATTTGTTTATGAAATTTTCATATTCTCCTTTCCAAATATTTTGCAAGTACTCAAAATTTACTTCTGCAAAAGGTGGTTTTTCAAGTTTCATTTTTCATTGTTAAATTGTCGTTCAAAATTAACAATGTTTACCTAATTACACAAATATTACTTACAAAATTTCCTATCACAATTTATCAACACAGTTAAAGCTCCGTTGGAGTTTGAAGAAATTTGTGATAAAAGTTTTGTGTTTTTATTGATATGTTTAGTTTTTTTATAAAGAACACTGTGCTACTTACACTCCAAACAAAATTTAAAAACAATATACAATACAAAATCCTAAAAGGCACAATATTTGATAAATACCCAAAAAAAATATTAAAATGATCTATGCTTATATTGCAATTGCAGTAATTTTCATTTCTGTAACTGTGTTTTTACTGAACTCCAAAATGTTTGCAAGTTTCCGAGAAGGCGACAAAAAAAGAACTTTCGATTTTTTAGTTTCACTTATCTCTACCTTTATTGGTTTTTTTATCGCCCTCAGCCTCAATACACTTTCCGGAACTGTAACCCAAAAGAAAAATTTGGTAAAACTACTTGACACTTCCAACCTTTCTATTGAAAATACAGAAATGAAAATAAACGGAATGTATATGGCAACCGCAAAAGCAGGACAAGATATTACACCTGTTATCATGTCTTCTCCAGTAGAATTACCAAGATTATATGAGAGTATAGAAACCAATTCTTTGGCAAATGATTACCTTTCTGCAGCCGCTTTCCAAGCTTATGTATTGTGCAGTGATAATATGAGATTTTTTGTGAAAAGTGCCAACGGTGTTACTACTACCAACGAACAAAAAGTACAAGTATTAACCAAATATTTGAAATACCTGGACTTAGCAAAAAAAGTAAATAATCTGGAAATCCAAAGACTGAAAGGTAGCTTGTCCGAGTCCGATGAAGACAGTCAATTGCAAAAACTCATCAATGAGATTACTGCCAACCAAAAATAACATCCACTATGGTTTTTTATTCCAAACAAAAGGAATAAGTCATTAAAAATATTTAACACACAAAAAAGAATTCCTATGAAAAAGAATTTAATATTAGGAGCTTTAGCTCTTAGCTTTGCAATTATCAGTTGCAACAAAACCGATGCTACCGTGAAAATAGATTTTACAAAATCTTATGAAGATGCAGCATCTGCTTTGGCAACAGCACAGAAAAATTTCGACGACGCAGTTCAATCCAAAGACGAGTCCAAAATTGCTATTGCAAAAGCTGCCCTACAAGAAGCTCAACAAAAATATGAAAGTACCAAAACCGAGCTAGTAAAAGGTGGGGGAAAAGTAAATACAGATTTCGAAAAAGCTGCCAATACAGCTTCTCAATCCATTTCTAGCGGAGTTTCTTCCTCTGGTATAAAAACTCTAGAAAGTACAAAGGACGATAGTTCTGTCCCTGCTTACGACCCTGCAAAAAATGTGAAAGAAGTGGTTACAACCACCAAAGATGCTGTACAAAATTTGCCGAAAACAGTTGTAGAAAACACCAAATCGGAGATAAAAAACCAAGTGGACACCAAAGTAGAAAAAG
>JAFDZJ010000436.1 GCA_018266965.1 Bacteroidota bacterium | reverse complement strand
TATTTTGAGTTTTTTGGTTAAATTCTTGCAAGAGGTTGAAATCTTTGGCAAATTCTACATCATTGATCCTATCCAACACATGAAATTGTGAACTAATATGCTGAAAAGAAATCCAAGGTGTGCCTTTCCAATTATTTTTTGTGAATGACTTCGAGGCAAAAAATCTTCCCGCAAACCCGGTATTATCCGCATCATCTTTGGAAGAAAACCCATTGGGGTCGTAATTACTCAACGAAAAATCTGCCCCCACCACTCCATTGTCCAATTTGTAATCGGTATTAAAAGAAAATACCTGCGATTGGATTGGAGTAGGAAGTTTCCTTACTGCACGGTAATCGCCATTTCCAAAACCTACATACTCAAAAATCCTTCCATTGTTACTGGATTGAGTCAATTTATAATCACCTAAATTTTTTCCAAAGTAGGTAAATGCTACTTGGTAAAGTACAGCTGTGGATTGAGTAGAATATTGATAATAATTTCCGTTGGGACTTGTAACCAATTCATACAAAACCTTATTGACATCGTACTCGGTAATTACGGCGGAAGGTGCATACATCAAGTCCGGATTGTTGCCCGCCTGACTTAGGATTACCTCATCTTCTTTGCTTAGGTTCAGGGCAAGTGGAGCGTTTTTGTTGTCATTTTCCAAAAACCAATTTATTCCCATCCTCAATCTTTCTCGTTGGTGTTGCAAATTTCCTGTTATCAAATATCTGGAGTAATTTCTGTTGGTATAATTGTAGGAAATAGTAATGAAATTCTGTTTCAGGATAGGTCGGAAACTGGTAAAGGTAACTTCGCCGGTGTTGTAATTGATTACATAATCCAAGTTTTCGCCTCTTTTCATCAAGATACCATCTATAAAAACCTGTTCGGAACCGGAAATAATCGTGATGAATTGTTCGCCATTTTTGCCTGTCAATCTGTAAGGACCTTGGTTACCTTCAATACCTTGAAATCGTATCCTATAAAATTCGCTTCTGGCAACTCCTCCGGAAACATCTAGTGTTGTTTTGTTTTTTTCGCCCCATTTTGTGAGAAACTGCAAACCCATGCTGCGTCTTTGGTATTTTCCAAAATAAGTCGTATCGTCCAATATATCCAAATGACCCGCACGGATAAAGGTCTTGTTTTTTATACCTAACTGTACAAATATTTTGTCGAATTCTTCCAATGATTGTGTGTAGCCATCGGCTTGTATCGGCAGATTGTGATCCGAAATAGAGGCTAAAACAGAAATATCTGGTGATAGTTTTCCGGAAATTTGCAAATCCATAGAACTTTGCACAGAAGAACCTTGATTGTTACCAAATGTCATCCCTCGGATAATAGAACCTTTGGAATTGAGGTCGCCCAAAAATTTTTGTTTGTTGGGTTTTGCCAATACTTCTTCATCTACTACAATTTTATTTCTATGTTGAATAAAATCGAGTGTATCCCGAATGAAAAAATCCTTTTGAAGTTTTGCAGAAATAACAGAATCTCTTTTCAAGCTATCTTTTACTAGGTTGGGATTGGTCCACGAAAAAATTTGAGCATAACCAAATTGGTATCCTAATACTAATATGATAAATATAAAGAGTTTTCTACACAAAGACTTCAAAGATTGGGTGGTAAAAATAAGAATTTATTTTTTCTATTTATAATTTGTTTATTAACAATAATTTAACACAGAAATTTTAGCTTAAACAGAAATTTGATTAACTTTGCAACATTAAAAAAATATTAAAATTTAGAAATTATGAAAAAATTCTATTCTCTATTTGCAACCGTTGTACTTGTAGTAGGTGTAACTGCACAGACTAATTTAATACCTAATCCAGGATTTGAAAATTGGACAGGGACTACGCCAGATAGTTGGTATGTAACAGGTTCGACTGTAGCAAAATCAACAACTATTTTTCATAGTGGTACCGCTTCTCTTGCTTATACTTCACCTTCCAGTGGTAATAAAACCATAAGTCCTACCACTGATATTCCTGTAACCCAAGGTGTAACTTATGTTTTTTCTGGTTGGATTTTGGATAATGTAAATAATGCAACATTCAAATATTGGAATCAATTTAGGACAGCATCAGCAGATACCGGTGCTAATAATATGCAAGCTGGAGCTTATTCTACCGATAACGCTGCATGGGTTCCTTTTTATGCTGAAGCAACACCAAACGCAACCGCTATTGTAGCAAGACCTGGATTGAGAATTTACGGAGAAAACTCTTCAAGTGGAGGAGTTATTTATTTAGATGATATAATGTTTTATGACAAATCTACACTTTCAACTATCAATATTAAAGATTTTGACAATGGTGTAAAAATGAACACGATAGTTGATAATGATTTAAAATTACAATTACCATCAAGATCAACAGTAAATATTTATTCGGTTGATGGGAAATTAATTTCTTCTAATAGAGTAAATAATGGAGAGTCTATTCAGTTAACTCATTTAGCAAAAGGAAATTATATAGTTACAGTACAAGATAATTTTCAAAATAAAGTGAGTAGAAAAATCATCAAAAAATAATTTTTCTTTTAGAAAATACCGAAGCTGCCTCAATTGTAAGGCAGCTTTTTTTATGACTATTTTTTAGGAAAATCACAAAATTCTAAACTCATTATTGATTGTCATACTTTAACAATATTTTAAAAAAAACATAATCCAAACAACAGAAACACAAATACTTACACTAATTATTATCATTAAAAAAAAACAAAAAATAGTTATTCATCATTTAACCAAAACTAATTTTGTACATTTACCAATTATGGAAAATACTATGCCAACCAAAGAAATTCTACTAAGAGCCTACCATCAAATGTCATTAGCACAAGCTCTGGCTG